>CAZCRB010000041.1:0-14224 GCA_964500985.1 uncultured Eubacteriales bacterium | reverse complement strand
CCGAGACGTTCGCGTCCACCGTCGACCTGAACGCGGTCGACGCCGCGACCTTGCGTGCGGTGGGCGCCGCGATGCTCGAGGACCCCGGCTTCCCCTTCGCCGAGGACCTCACATTCGCGCTCGCCAAGATCGCGGGAGCGCTCGACCTGCCGGTCGCCCCGGCGATCGCGCACACCACCGACGAGGACCCCGAGGAGCAGGGCCGGCGCGTCGCGCTGCTCGACCGCGCGGTCACCGCCCGCAAGGTGGCCTCGTTCGGCTACACCAACGCGCGCGAAGAGCACAAGCACCACACGGTCGAGCCCTACGGCCTCTTCTGCCGAGAAGGCCGCTGGTACCTCGTCGCCCGCGACACCGAGATCGACGAGCCCCGGGTCTACGCGGTCGCGCGGATGGACGGGCTCCTCGTCAACACCGCCAAGGAGCGCAGCGCCGACTACGAGCTCCCCGAGGGATTCGACGTCGCCAGCTTCGTGGGGCTGCCCTTCCAGTACGGGAACACGGAACCTGAGCCGCACACGCTTCGCTTCGCGCCGTCACAAGCGTGGCGCGCGACCGCTCTGGCCGGTGGCCGCGAACTCGGCGAGCTTCACGAGGACGGCTCGCGCACTTGGACCGTCCCCGTCCGGGACCGCGGGCGGCTCCTGCGGTGGCTGGTCGAGCACGGGCCGGGCGTGGCGGTCAGCGACCCCGCAGCGGCCAAGGCCGAGCTGCGTGCCGGGCTCGAAGCCGCACTCGCCGCCCACCGCGAACCGGACGACGCCGCGCGCCCCGCCGACACCGCGAAGGGCGGTGAGTGAGATGGTGGACTCCAAGACGCGCGCACGGCGCCTCCTCGCCATCCTGCACCTGCTCGAGCCCGACACCGAGCTCGGCATCGACACCATCGCCGAGTCCCTTGGCGCCCGCCCCGAGGAAGTGGCGGCGGATCTGGAGCTGCTCGCGATGTGCGGCATCTCGCAGGAGGCCGGTGACCAGGTGCCGATCTACCTCGAGGACGGCGTCGTGGTGGTCTACAACCCCCTGCCCGCCCTCGACCGCGCGATCCGGCTTTCGGGCGCCGAGGCGCAGGCGCTCGTCGCCGCTTTGCAGACCGCCGGGATCGACCCCGGCAACGAGCTCATAGCGAAGCTGCTCGCAGCCACAGCGGCGCGCGACGTCTCCGCCGAGCAGATCTCGCACATCGTCCGCGCGTCGGTGGGTCCCGAGACCGGCACCACCCTGGGGGTGCTGGCGCTCGCGCTCGAACAGCACCGCGTCGTCGCGCTCTCCTACCAGTCCTCCGGCACCAGCGACGTCACCGCGCGCGACTGCGAACCGATGGAGCTCGTCAACGACAAGGGCGTGTGGTACCTCGAGGCGTTCTGCCGACGCGCCGGGGCCCTCCGCACGTTTCGGGTGGATCGTATTCGCGAGGCGCGGATCGAAGACGAGGTGTTCGCGCCGCGCGCGCTCGACCTCACCGGCGCGGCGATAGTCACCGACGGGCTGCCCGTCGCGACGGTTAGGCTTGCGCCCGGCGAGGAGTTCTCGGCACGGGACTGGCCGGGCGCGCACATGACCGCGGTCGATGACGACGGCTCGGTGGTGGTCGCGGTCCCCTACGCGGGAACCGGCTGGATCGCCCGGCAGGTGCTCGCCCGGCTCGGCGGCGCACAGGTGCTCGAGCCGGCGGAGGTGCGCAACGCCGTAGCCGACCTCGCGCGCTGCGAGATCGAGGCCCTGGGCTAGCGCGGGCTCACTGTTCCTCGACGCGCTCGGCGAACCGGGCACCGATCCGCCGCGTGACCTCGTGTCCCGGCGCGAGCTCCACGTCGCGCACGGGCAACGCCTCGAGGAAGCGCGCGCCGTAACCTTTGCGCACCACCCGGACGTCCGCAATCACGAGGCACCCCTCGTCCGTGCTCGAGCGGATGAGCCGCCCGGCGGCCTGTTTGAGCTCGAGAACCGCCTCCGGCAGCGAGTAGCGGCTCCAGGCGGCCCTGCCCTCCCGCTGCTCGCGCTCGCAGGCAAGGGGATCGGTGGGTCGGCCAAAGGGCAGCTTGGGCACGACCACGCAGCGAAGCGTGTCGCCCTTTGCGTCGAAGCCCTCCCAAAACGACTTGAGCGCGAACAGGGAGAGCCGCTCGTCGGCGAGGAACTCGTCGCGCAGGCGCTTGGCCGACGTCCCCCGGCTCTGGACGATGAGGTCGAGCCCGCGGGCTTTGAGACGGTTCGCGAGCGCCGCGTGCAGCCGCTCCATGTCGCGGCGGTTGGTGAACAGCGTCAGCACGCTCCCGCCCATCGCGACGTGCACCTCTTCGAGCAGTTGCTCGAGCGCCGCGAGGTACCCGTGCTCGGCAGGCGCCGGCAGGTCCGTGGGCACGAACACCGCCATCTGGCGCTCGAAGTCGTAGCTCGATGACAGGCGCAGGCTGCGCCACTTCTCGTCGCCCACGCGGTCCAGCCCGATGCAGCGCGCGAAGTGCTCGAACGAGTCGCCGGTGGCGATGGTCGCGCTCGTGAACACGACGCTGCGCACCCGAGAGAACAGGTCCTCTGCCAGCACCTCGCCCACATCGATGCGCGCAGCGACGAGCTTCTCGGCATCGACGCCCGTGCGGCGGTCGAGCTGCGCGGAATAGACAAGCGCGTCATCCTCGCCGTCGACGACCGCGACGAGCCCCGCGTGCTGATCGGCGAGCCGGCTCAGCAGCCCCACGAGATCGGCCCGCTGCTCGGTCAACTCGGCGCCCTGCTCCTCGAGACTCGTGATGAGCGCACGGCCATCCGCGATGAGCGTCTCGAGCCTGCGCGCAAGCGAACGACCGGTGCCGGCGACCGTCGACCACGGCCCCATCTCACGGACCGCCGGGGTGACCCACAGCTCAGCGCCGTCGTAGTCGCTGTCGCCGGCCAAGGGTGCGAGGTCTTTGACGAAGGTGAACAGCGAGTCCGCCAGCGTTGAACACCGCTGCGCCTCCTCCTCCATCCTGCTGACCAGCGCGACGAGCGCGGCGGCGTTCTCGTCGTGCTTGACCTGGCGTCGCACGGTGGCGAGCAGGCCGCCGCGCTTGGAGTGCAGCGCCGTGAGCACCACCGACAGCTCAAGATGGGTCGCGCCCATCGTCAGCTGCTTGCGGGCCTCGCTCTCCGCGGCGTGGGCCTCATCGACGATCCAATGGCGCAGGGGCGGCAGGATCCCGCCCTGCGCGACGACGTCGCGGAAGAGCAGCGCATGGTTGGTGACGACGATGTTGGCGCTGAGCGCCCGGCGCCTGACGCCGTGCAGGTAGCACAGGCTCGGGTAGAACCGGCAGCGCCGGTGCGTGCAGTCGGCCTGGCTCGCCTGGATCGCCGCGCGCAGATCGCGGCGCCAGTGCAGGTTCACGGCGTCCAGGTCCCCCCAGCCGCTCTGGCTCGCCCACGCGAGCAGCATCGCCACGCCTTCGATGCGCTCGGGATTGGCGCTCGCGTCGAGTTCGGTGGCGTAGCGCTCGAGCTTGCGCAGGCACAGGTAGTGGTCGTACCCCTTCAAGGCGACGTAGCGCAGATCGCCGTCGAGCGCCTCTTTGAGCCGCGGCAGCTCGTGGTAGACGAGCTGGTCCATGAGCGCGTTGGTCTTGGTCGCGACGCCGACGCCGACGCGGTTCTCTCGTGAGAAGAGTGCCGCGGGGACGAGATAGGCCATCGACTTGCCGACTCCCGTGCCCGCCTCGATCGCCGCGTGGGTCCCGGAGTCGAACGAGGCGACCACCGCGCGCGCCATCTCCACCTGCTCGGCACGCTGCTCATAGCCCGGGTACATGCGCCCGGCGAGGCCGTCGCCCCCGAACTCCGCGCACACGCTATCGGCGGCCGGGCAACTGATCGCGACCTCGTCGGCGTCCTCGAGCGCCTCGGCCTTGTCGGCCGCCACCCGCTTTCGGCGCACCTCGCGCAGGTCGTACGCCGCGCCCGGATTCGCCGCCGCCACGCGCGCGAGCCAGTCACGCTCCGGCCACGCGCACTCGGGAGCGAGATGCGCGATGCGAGAGAGCACGCCGGCATCGAGGTCGCCGACGCCGCACAATGCCGCGCGCCAGACCCGCACGAGAGCCTCGACGTCGTGGATCGCTCGGTGCGCCGGGCCCTCGAGGTCCGGTGCGAACGCCGCCGCGAGATCGTTGAGGCGGTGGCTCCTCAGCCGCGAGAGTCCGATGCGCGCCATCGCGAGCGAGTCGAGCCACGCCCCTCGAAAAGCCGTGGGACCGGCGACCCGCTCGAGGAACGAACGGTCGAACGCGACGTTGTGGGCGACGATGTCGCGGCCGGCGACGAACTCCCTGAGCGCCGAGACGGCCGACTCCGCCGCCGGGGCACCGACAAGCATCGCGTCGGTGATCCCGGTGAGCTTGGTGATCTCCACCGGCACCGGGACGAGCGGGTCCACGAAGGTGGAGAAGCGACCGAGCACCTCCGGTCCGCGCACCACGGCCGCCGCGATCTCGATGATGCGATCGCGGCCGGGGTCGTAGCCGGTGGTCTCCACGTCGACGATGCAGATCTCGGGCTCATCGATGCCGAAGCTCGTATCCAGCGCACGCTGCGCAAGCGTCGCGTACGACGCCACGACGTCCGGGTCGGTCCCCGGGACGATCAGTGTGCTGAGCCCCTCATCCATGACTGTCTCACCCTACCACTCGGGTCTGACCGATTCCGTACCCTGCGCCGCGCCGTTCGCGGTGTGCGCGGTCACCCGTCCGGACAAAAGAAGCGGCCGCCCGAAGGCGGCCGCGTCCAGTTGAACCGTGGGGTGCGAGACCCTACTTCATGCCGGTGACAGCCTTGCTCTTCACGAGCCAGACGCCGTCCTTCTTGACGAGCGTCCAGGTGTTCTCGAACGTGCCGTAGGAGGTCGTCACCTGGTCGACCTTGACGGTCGCGGTGTCGCCCTGAACGGTGGCGCCGGTCACCTTGAACGACTTGATGCCGTAGCCGGTCACCTGCTCCTTGAGCGCGTCAGGCGTGTTGCCGGCCTTCTTGTCGGCGGGCAGTGCGTCGAACGCGGCCTGCCAGTCGCCGTCCTCGACAGCCTGGTAGTAGCCGGTCACGAAGGCCTCGGGCTCGGTGCCCTTGGGAACCTTGGTGGCGGTCTTGGGGTCGAACGCGGCGGCTTCACCGTTGGCCGGAGCGCCATTGGCGCCGGAGGCGGTGTTGCCCGTGGCCTGACCCATCGCGCTGCCCTGCGGAGTGACGGCGTTGGCGGTCGGGGTCGGGACCGAGGTCTTGGACTGCTGCCAGATGAGCACGCCGACGATCGCGGCGAGCAGCACGGCAATGACCACAAGACCGATCACGAGGATCTGCTGGTTATTGTTTTGGGCCTGCTCTGACATGTGTTTCCCTTCTGTGCTTGCCTGAACGGGCGCTTAAAGCGCCTGGACAGCATACCCCCGAGGGGTGACTGCGTACAGCGTGTAACGTCGGTGCTACGATGAGCGAATGGCACGCCAACGAAGCATCTTCGACATTGTGGGCCCGGTCATGATCGGCCCGAGCTCGAGTCACACGGCCGGAGCGGTGCGTCTCGGGGCGCTCGCGCGCTCCATCTTCGGCGAGACTCCCGCGTCCGCCCGCATCCTGCTGCACGGCTCGTTCGCCTCAACCGGCCGTGGTCACGGGACCGACCTCGCACTCGTGGCGGGGCTTCTCGGGATGCGGCCGGACGACGCGCGCATCCCCCGCGCGTTCGATGAGGCCCGCGACGCCGGCCTGGACTTCTCCTACGAGCAGGCCGACCTCGGCGAGGTGCACCCCAACACGGCGGTGTTCGAGCTGACGGGACATGACGGTCGGACCATGTGCGTGCGCGGCTCGTCGCTCGGCGGCGGCGACGTGCTCGTGACCGAGATCGACGGGTTCGAGGTGGAGGCGACCGGGGAGCTGCCCGTGCTCGTCGTCGAGCACCTCGACCGACCCGGCGAGATCGCGGCCGTCACGAGCCTGCTCGCGGAGAGCGGCGTCAACATCGCCGAGATGCGCGTGGCCCGAGAGCGGCGCGGCGCGCGAGCACTCATGCTCATCGAGACCGACGTCGAGGTCGACCGCATCACCGCCGAGCGCATCGACAGACAGCCCGGCGTGACCGGCGTGCGCCGAGTCGCCGCGGTCTGAGACGCCCTCGTCAGTCGGCGTCGTCGCACGGGCGATGCGGCTGCGGGGCCCATGAAGCCGACGCCGGGTCCGTGAACAGGCGCATCTCAGGCGACTCCACGAAGCCGAGCTTCTCGTAGAGACCCTTGCCCGCAGGGCTGTAGTGCAGCGAGACGACGGCCGCCCCGTGCTCTCGCGCGTATGCGACCGCGGTGTCGATCAGCTGGCTCGCCACGCCTTGGCGGCGATGCCCCGGCGCCACGTACATCCCGAGGATGTAGGCCTGCCGGCCCGTCAGGTTGCGGACCGTCGGCGGCACGCGCTCCCACAGAAGGCCCACGGCGCCGACGCTCTCATCACCGCGCTGCGCGATCCACCCGACGAAGTCCCCGCGGGCGAAGTGCTCGAGCAGGTACTCCTCGTAGAGGGGGGCCAGCTGCGCGAGACGCTCCTCGTCGGTCCAGCCCATGTCGCGAAACATCTCGGCGCGGTAGCGGCCGAAGATCGCGAGATCCTCCGGCGAGGTGGTGGCAAGGCGGATGGTGGTCTCCGGGTTCATGTGCAGCAGTGTAGCGCGAAGGTGAGCCGGCACGAACGCGCGGCCGTCACCGCTCCAGCGGGGTGCCCGGGTGCTCGTCATCCTCGACGGCGCCATCGCTGGGCCGCGAGGCGGGCTCGACGCCCGGCGACGTCTTGCAGGTCGAGTTCGAGCCGCACAGCGCGCACGAACCCGTGCACCCGATCACCTTGAGCGCGTTGCACCGGGGGCAGCGGATCTCGCCGCTCTGAAGACCGCAGGACGGACAGACCTGCAACACGGCCATCTACGCCACCCCCACCAGCTGGAGCAGGCGCCAGACGACGCCGCCCACGAGGAACGCCAGGGCGATCGAGCCGGCGAACAGCCCGATGAAGTAGCGCGTGCCGCGCTCCTTGAGGATGACCATCGCGCTCGCGATGCAGGGCACAAACAGCGTGATCGTGATCATCGCGACGAGCAGCTGGGCGTCGGTGAGATTCATCTGGAAGAAGCCCGCGGCGCCAAAGTCGCGGCGCACGAAGCCCATGACGAACGCCGTCGCGGACTCGGCCGGCAGACCGAGCCACGCCACCGTCAGCGGCTGCGCGGCGTTGATGATCCAGTCGAGGGCGCCGGTGATCTCGAGCGTCGAGATGATCAGCGCGCCGGCGGCGAAGAACAGCGCGACCTCCTTCATGAACTGCCACACCTTGATGCCGGTCTTGCGCACCACGTTGTCGAGGCGCGGCAGCCGCAGCGAGGGAAGGTCGATGAGCAGGTCGGTGGACTGCCCCGGAACGAGCCGGTTCAGCACGGTGCCCACAAGGCCGAACACGAGGATCAGAAACCCGAGATAGGCCAGCGAGTACCACGGACCGGCCTTCGTGATGAGCGCGACGATGACCGCGATCTGCGCCGAGCACGGCACCGCGATGGCCATGAGCGCGGTGGCGATGAACCGCTCCCGCTTCGACCCGAGGATGCGGGTCGTCAGGGTGCCCATCGTGACGCAGCCCAAGCCGAGGATGAGCGGTATCACTGCCCGGCCGTTGAGGCCGACGCTGTTGAGCGCGCGGTCGGACAGCGCGGCGATCCTCGGCAGGTAGCCCGAGTCCTCAAGCACCGACAGCAGCAGGTAGAAGCCGGTCACCAGCGGCAGGATCACGCCGATGAGGTACGTCGGCGTCATGGTGAGCACGCCGAACTCCCCGGCCAACAACGTGTACATCGCGCTGCCCTGCGCAAACACCGCCCCCACGACGCGCTCGACGAACGGCGTCCAGTAGCCGAGCATGATCGTGCCCTCGAGGAAGCCCACCACCTGTCCGGCGATGAACTGCCCGAGCACGACCCACATCAGGTAGAGCAGGCCCAGCAGCATCGGGATGCCGGTGAGCGGGTGCATCATCCACTGCGAGAGACGCGACGAGAAGCTCGCGCCCTGGGTGGTCTCGGTGATGACGTGGTGGCAGATGTCGTTGACGCGGTCGCGGCGGCGCAGGTAGATCGTGTCGCGCTCGGTGCCCGGATCGATTCCGTGCCGCTCACTGACGACCGCATCGCCCTCGAGCACCATCAGCGCCTCGGCGCGGGAGCCGACGCGGGCGGCCATCTCGACCAGCGCGCCCTCCAGGTCGTGGTCGGCGTGCCCGGTGCGGGCCTCACCGATCGCGCACTTCAGGTCCTCGAGTCCCTGGCCAGTGACCGCGACGGTCTCGATGACCGGCACGCCGAGCAGGTCCTCGAGCAGGTCGCGGTCGACGCCGACCCCCCGCTTGCGGGCCTCATCGGCCATGTTGAGCGCGACGATCATCCGCTTGCCCATGTCGACGAGCTGCAGCGTCAGGAACAGGTCGCGCTCGAGGTGCACGGCGTCGACCACGTTGACGACCACATCGCCGGTCAAGATGATGTCGCGCGCGACGGTCTCCTCGTCGTTGAACGACGAGACGCCGTAGACGCCGGGCGTGTCGACCACGTCGATGTCGCCGAGACGCCCGCGGGTCAGTTCGACCGTGGTGCCGGGGAAGTTCGAAACGTCCACGTACGTGCCGGTGAACGCCTGGAAGACGACCGACTTGCCGACATTGGGGTTGCCTGCGAGGACGATGGTGTCGACCCCGGCGCGGGCCTGGGTCGAGCCGGGCCCGTGACAGTGGGCGGCGTCAGATGCGGCGCGAGCTGACATGTCGAGACTCCTTGGTTGCGAGAGAGACGGCGCCGGTGGCGCTAGGCGGTGTGGCGCTTTCGCACCTGGATGCGCTCGGCCAGCGAACGGCCGACGGCGATCTCCTGACGCCCGCTCTTCAAGACGATCGGACCGGCCGGGATGCGCGTGATGCACTCCACGCACGCGCCTTCCGACATCCCGAACCGCATCGCCTGAACGCGCGCGTGCTCGTCGTCGACGGCCACGATCTCGAACCACTCGCCCTTGCGGGCCCCCGCGAGAGAACACGTCGCACACGCGGCGCTTTCGGTGTCGATCTGACGGGGCTCAGGCATTGCGGTTCTCCTTGCCGGCGCTGTACTTAGTAGATGCTAAGTCTTGCGGTATGCACATACTATGCCGGTCCGCGCCCACCGTCAAGCGACGGGCACGCGGACCCCGGCCCGTGCCGCCCGGCGCCTCGGTTTGTCACCCCCGGAGCAGGTTGCGGTACCCTCGCGATGAACACCGTCCCTCATGAAACGAGTCCCCCGTGGCCTACGCGTCGTTTGCAGAGCTGATCACCGCCGCCCGCGAACACGGATCGCTTGGCGCTGCTGCCGCCGCCCTCGAGGCGGACGAGAGCCTCGCCTCTCCCGCCGACCTGCGCGCTCGCATGGCCGACACGCTCGCCGTGATGCGAGAGGCTGTCGCGACCGGGCTGAGCGGAGCCGCGCGTTCGCGCTCCGGGCTCACCGGCGGCGACGCGCTCAAGCTCGGCGGCGCGAGTGCCGGACCGGTGGGACCGCCGTTCTCGACGGCGCTCGCCGCTTCACTCGCCGTGGCCGAGGTCAACGCGTCGATGGGCAGGATCGTCGCCGCCCCGACCGGGGGCGCCTCCGGCGTGCTGCCCGGTGTCTTGCTGACGGTCGGCGAGCGCGTCGGTGCGGACGACGACGCGCTGATCGACGCGCTGTTCTGCGCGGCCGGCATCGGCGGGGTCATCGCCGCGCGCGCGACACTCGCCGGCGCGGCCGGCGGCTGCCAGGCCGAGATCGGCAGCGGGGCAGCGATGGCGGCGGCTGCGGCGGTCCAGCTCGCGGGGGGAACTCCCGAGCAGGCGGGGCATGCGTGCTCGCTCGCGCTTCAGGGGCTGATGGGACTGGTGTGCGACCCGATCGGCGGCCTGGTCGAGGTCCCGTGCGTGGTGCGCAACGGCACGGGCGCCGCCGTCGCGCTCGCTGCGGCGGAGATGGCGCTGGCCGGCATCGAGTTCCCCGTACCGGTCGACGAGGTCGTCGACGCGATGGGCGCCGTCGGCCGGTCGCTGCCCCCGTCTCTGCGCGAGACCGCGCTGGGCGGACTCGCCGTCACCCCCACCGGCCGCGTGCTCGGCGAACAGGCGACTCAGGCTGCGCGATAAGGCCCCGACGGCTGTCGCACGCCGCCGGGAATGGGTACCCTCAACTCGTCGAGGGGGAGTAGCGCCCCGCACCTGGGGAGGCAGGCCGACAAACTCGGGCGCCGTGATGACGGCACCCCGGTCCTGCCCTTAGTGAGCGAGACTCTCGGCAGCGTCGTAGTCCGTACCGGACCGAGCCTGCCGAGGAGTCGTCTTGACCGACACCATCACACCCGCACCCCCCGCCGCGCCCGCGCCGCACGCCTGGCAGACCCTGTCGCCGGCAGAGACGATCGGGCTTCTCGAGACTGACGCCACCACCGGCCTCACGGCCGAGGACGCAGCGGCCCGGCTCGCGACCGGCGGCCCCAACGTCCTGCGTGAGGCGAAGCGCGATCCCGCGTGGAAGCTGTTCCTCCGGCAGTTCCACGACTTCATGATCTGGGTCCTCATCGGCGCCGCCCTGCTGGCCGGCGCGCAGGGCGAGTGGGTCGACACCGCCGCGATCGCGCTGATCCTGCTGCTCAACGCCGTGCTCGGATTCGTGCAGGAGTACCGGGCCGAGCGCGCGCTCGCGGCCCTCAACGAGCTCGCCGCACCGGTGGCGACCGTGGTCCGCGACGGCGCGGAGTGCGAGGTGCCCGCCGCCGAGCTGGTCCCCGGCGACATCGTGCTGCTCGAGGCCGGGGACCGCATCCCCGCCGACGGCCGCCTCGTGGAGACCGCCGCCCTGCAGATCATCGAGTCGGCCCTCACCGGCGAGAGCGAGCCGGTGCACAAGCGCGCCGACTCGGTTGCGACAGCGGACTCGGCGCTCGGCGACCGGCTCGGTATGGCGTACGCCAGCACTGCCGTGGCGGTCGGCCGAGGGCGGCTCGCCATCACCGCGACCGGGACCGAGACCGAGGTCGGGCGCATCGCCGACCTCCTCTCGGAGCAGACCGACGAGTCCACGCCGCTCGCGCGCGAGCTACAGCGCGTCGGCAAGCGCATCGCGCTGATCGTGCTCGCCATCGCGGTAGCCATCTTCGCCGAGCAGCTCGTCGCGCTGTTCCTGCACACGGGGGACTCCCTGGCCGAGGCCTGGTCCGACCCGGCGTTTCGCGAGGGGTTCACCGCAGCGCTGCTCATCGCGGTCTCGCTGGCCGTCGCGGCGATCCCCGAGGGGCTGCCCGCGGTCGTGACCATCGCGCTGTCCCTCGGCGTCAGGCGCATGGCCGATCACCACGCCATCGTGCGGCGGCTGACCGCGGTCGAGACTCTGGGGTCGACGACGTTCATCTGCTCGGACAAGACCGGGACGCTGACCCGCAACGCGATGACGGTCAGGCGCATGCTCGTCGGCCTCGACGAGGTCGCGCTGACCGCGGAGTGGGGCGTGGAACCGGCCGACCGCTCGCCCCACACCGCCGACACCGCGCTGCTCCTGCAGATCGCGGCAGCCAACAACGATGCGCGGCTGACCGCCGCCGGGAGCTACTCGGGAGACCCGACCGAGATCGCCCTGCTGGAGGCGACCGCTCACCTGGCTCCCGGCCACCTCAAGCCCCGGCGTGTCGCGGAAGTCCCCTTCGACTCCGAGCGTAAGCGCATGACCACCGTGCACGAGGTGGACGGTACGCGCGTGGCGTACGTGAAGGGCGGCGCCGACGTCGTGCTGGCCCTGTGCACGCGCGCGCGGCTGCACGGCACCGACACGCCTCTCGACGACGCGCTGCGCGCGCAGCTCCACGCCGCCAACGAGCGGATGGCGGCAGGTGGCTTCCGGACGCTCGCCTTCGCCCTGCGCGAACTCGGCGCGGACGAGACCGCCGAGAACGTCGACGTGGAGCGCGACCTCGTCTACATCGGCATCCTCGGACTGGTGGACCCACCGCGGCCCGAGGTGGCCGACGCCCTGCTGGAATGCAAGCACGCCGGCATCAAGGTGGCGATGGTCACCGGCGACCACGCGCTGACCGCGCGCGCCATCGCCGTCGACATCGGGCTGCTCGATCCGCAGGCGCCGCCCACGGCGGTCGCGACCGGTGCCGAGGTCGCCGCGATGTCGGAAGAGGAGCTCACGCGCCGCGCCGAGGAGATCCGCGTGTACGCGCGCGTGAACCCGGAGGACAAGCTGCGCATCGTCTCGGCACTCAAGGCCGACGGCGAGACCGTCGCGATGACCGGAGACGGCGTCAACGACGCCCCGGCGCTCAAGCGGGCCGACATCGGCATCGCCATGGGCGAGATCGGGACCGACGTCGCGCGCGAGGCCGCCGACATGGTCCTGGCCGACGACAACTTCGCGACCATCGTCGAAGCGGTCGGCGAGGGCCGCACGGTCTTCGACAACCTGCAGAAGGTCATCCTCTTCCTGCTGTCGTGCAACATGAGCGAGGTGCTCGTGGTGTTCACGCTCGCGGTGTTCGTCGCCGTCGAGCCCCAGCACGCCGCGCTGGCCCTGCTGCCGCTGCAACTCCTGTGGATCAACCTCGTCACCGACGGCCCGCCCGCCCTCGCACTCGGCGTCGATCCCGCCGACCCGCACGTCATGGACCGGCACCCACGCAACGCCGCCGAGCCGATCTTGTCGGGACCGCGCATCCAGGAGGTCGTGTGGCAGGGCGCGATCATGACGGCGGCGGCGCTCGGCACCGTCTTCCTCATCGGCCCCGCCATCGGCGCGACCGACACCGTGGAGCGCACGATGCTCTTCTGCATCCTGGTGCTGAGCCAGAAGATGCACGCCTTCAACTATCGGAGCCAGACCGGCACGGTGTTCTCGCGCGCGGCGTTCGGCAACCGCTGGCTGCTGCTCGCGTTCGTCGGGACGGTCGCCCTGCAGGTCGCGGTGGTGCACTATCCGCCGCTGCAGGACCTGTTCAAGACGACGGCCCTGAACGCGAGCCAGTGGGGTGTTGTTGTCGCGGCCTCTCTTGCCTCACTGTTGGGCATGGACATCATCAAGCTGGCCATCGAGAGGAAGCGTTCGTGAGCGAAGACCCCCAAGCCGCGGAGTCAGCAGGCTGCGACGAGTGTGCGATCACCCGCACGCAGGCGCGGATGCTCGTCCACGACCTCAAGGCGCCCCTGACCGCGATATCGGGCTACGCCGAGCTGCTCGCCCGCCACGACCTCGACCCGGAGCACGAGAAGACCGCGTTCGATGCGATCAGAGACGCGGTCCTGCGCATGGACGCGATGCTCGACGACGCGTTCTCGAGTAGGCGCTCCGCGCAGACGCTCGTGGCGCCCCTTCTGCCGTTGGTGGAGTCTGCGATCGCCGATGCGCGCGTGGGGACCACCCGGGTGCTGCGTCTCGAGCCCGCCGAGGAGGTCGGCGCCGCCGTCGACCCGATGCTCATGCGGCGCGCTCTCGACAACCTGATCGGCAACGCGCTCAAGTACTCGCCGGCACCCGAGGTCGTCGACGTCTCGGTGGTGAGCTCCGACGCCGGAGAGCTGCTGGGCGGCGCAGCCGCGGTCATCGAGGTCGCGGACCGGGGGCCGGGGATCCCGGAAGCGGAGCGCGAGCGGGTCTTCGTCCCGTTCGAGCGGCTCATGCGCGCGGGCGACCCGCCGGGCCAGGGACTGGGCCTGGCCGTTGTCGCGGGTGTTGTCGAAGAGGCCGGGGGCGCGATCGAGGCGCGATCGCGTGTCGGCGGCGGCACGGTCATGCATCTGGAGTTGCCGCTCGCCAGGTAGTGGCTCTGCGCGCAAGCGGCGCGCAAACCGCAGGAGGCCTAGCGCACGGGCTGAAGCGCCAGCTCCACGAGGTGCTCGCACAGTTCGGGGAACTCGATGCCGGCCGCGCGCGCGGCATCCGGCAGCAACGAGGTCGTCGTCATGCCGGGGATGGTGTTCGTCTCGAGCAGGAGCGCCTCGCCGGCCTCACTCACGATGAGGTCCGACCGCGACATCCCGCGGCACCCGAGCGCCGCGTGCGCCGCTACGGCGAGGCGCTCGCAAGTGGCACGCTGCTCCTCGCTGATACGCGCGGGAATGATGTGGCGGCTCATGCCCGGAAGGTACTTGCTGTCGTAGTCGTAGAACTCGT
>CAZCRB010000040.1:0-14464 GCA_964500985.1 uncultured Eubacteriales bacterium | reverse complement strand
CCGTAGAGCTGATCGCCGACGCACGGGTGCTTGATGTAGGCCATGTGGACGCGGATCTGGTGCGTGCGGCCCGTGTAGAGCTTGCACTCGACGAGCGTGAACCCGTCGTCGTGCCTGCCGGCCTCGAAGCGCTCGAGCACCCTGAAGGTCGTGACCGCCTGCTTGGCGTCGAGCCGATCGGACACGTGCATGCGCAGGCGGTCGCGCGGATCGCGTCCGAGAGGCGCGTCGATCAGCCCGGTGTCGGGCGCGATCCAGCCGTGGACGAGCGTGAGGTAGCGACGGTCGACCGAGCGGACCTGGATGGCCTGCTGCAACGTGACCTGCGCGCGATCGGTCTTGGCGACCATCATCAGGCCGCTGGTGTCCTTGTCGAGCCGGTGCACGATGCCGGGACGGTCCTCGCCCTGCGCGGTGCCGAGCTCCTCGGAGTGCGCGAGAAGCGCGTGCACGAGCGTGCCGTCCCAGTGGCCCTGGGACGGATGCACCACCAGGCCGGGCTGCTTGGACAGCACGATCATCTCGCGGTCCTCGAACCGGATGTCGAGCGGGATGTCGTGGTCGGCCTCGAGGTCGCTCGCCTCGGGCGGCGGGATCTCGATCTCGATGCGCTCGCCCTCGTGGACGATGTGCTTCTTGGCGACCTCGTCGCCGTCGACGAGGATGAAGCCCTCCGTGATCAGGCGCACCGCGGCCGAGCGGCTCGGCAGAATGCCCAGTGCCCCGACGAGTGCATCGAGGCGCGTACCGGCTTCCTGTTCGGTGACGACGTGCTCGAAGTAGTCGGCGCTCATCGGTCCCCCTCTTCGGGGTCCTCGGGCAGGACGGCCGGGTCGGTCGCCTCGGCGTCGCCCGGGGTCTCGATGTGCGATGCGGGATTCTCGGGCTCCGGGCCGAACATGAGCCACGCGATCAGCAGCCCGACGCCGATCACGATCGCCGAGTCGGCGATGTTGAACACCGCGAAGTTGAACAACCGCACGTCGAAGAAGTCGGTCACGCGCCCGAGGACCGCACGGTCGATGAGGTTGCCGACCGCACCGCCGACCACGAGACCGAGTGCGATGACGATCGGCCAAGCCGTCGGGCGCGTCCTGCGCCAGAACAGTGCGACCACGACGAGCACAATCACCGATACCCCGATGAACAGGGTCTGACGACCGGGAAGCAGCCCGAAAGCCGCCCCCGTGTTGCGCACGTAGGTCAGATTGAAGATGCCGTCGATGAGCGGCTTGGAGTCTCCCGGCATGAACCGCGCGCGCACGAGTGCCTTGGTGACCTGGTCGGCTATCAGCACGCCGAGCGCGGTCAACCAGAAGGCGCGCGCCGGGTGTCTCAGCGCTAGTGCCACTCCTCGGCTTCCTTGCACGTGATGCACAGGCTGGCAGCCGGTACCGCTTCGAGCCGGTCGGTCGGGATCTCGCAGCCGCACCGCTCGCACACACCGTAGGTGCCGGCATCGAGACGCGTCAGAGCTGCCTCGACCGCGCCCAGGCGCTCGCGGACGTTCTCCTCAAGCGACATGTCCAGCTCACGCTCGAAGGTAGCGGAGCCCTGGTCGGCCATGTGGTCGCGGTACACGTTCTCGCCGCTCGCTTCCGACAAGGACTCTCGTGCGGTCTCGTCGAGCTCGGCCACTTCCGCGCGCAGCTCGGCAAGTTCGCCTTCCAGGCGGGCACGCAAGGCCGCGCAGGTCGTATCGTCCATCGCGATGCCCTCCTTCATGACACGTCGTACGACACGCGCCCGACACCATGCCGGGCGCGTGTGCTCTCACCTGCAAGTATACCACCCGCCGCCCCGGCATCCCCGCCGGTCGGCGCCGCATCTAGCGCCCGAGGACCCCGAGCACGTCGGCACAGCGAGCGCAGACGTCCGGATGCGCGGGATCGACACCGAGCTCACGGAAGTTCCAGCAGCGCGGGCACTTCTCGCCGACGGCCGCCTCGACGTTGACGCCGAGCTCGTCGCCCGCGCGAAGCTCCACGTCGCTGACGATGAACAGCTCAGCGAGCGCGGCGCGGCCGCGCGCCTCGAGCACGGCGACCGTGTCGGCCGGGGCGCTCACGATGACGCGCGCCTCCTGGCTCTTGCCGACGACCTTCGCGTTTCGCGCCTCCTCCAGCGCCTTGGTCACCTCGTCGCGCACGGCCAGGACGGTCTCGTAAGCGCAGCGCAGCTCGGCGGCCTCATCGGCCGGCTGCTGGAGCACCGGCCAGGAGGTGAGCTGGACGCTGTCGGCGTCACGCATCGAGGCCGGCATGAACTCCCAGACCTCCTCGGTGGTGAAGCAGAGCACCGGCGCCAACACGCGGACCATAACGCCGAGGATCGCCGCAAGAACCGTCTGCGCGCTGCGACGCGATACGCTCGCCGGCGCGTCGGCGTAGAGGCGGTCCTTGAGCACGTCGAGATAGACCGAAGAGAGTTCGTTGGCATAGTCCGAGACCGCACGAACGACCTGGTAGAAGCGCCACTCGTCGTAGTTGGCGGTCACCTTGTCGAGCATGTCGGCCAGGTGCACCAGCGCGTAGCGGTCGAGCTCGGGCATGTCGTCCCACTCGACGTGGTCGGCGAGCGGATCGTAGTCGTTGAGGTTCGAGAGCAGGAAGCGGAATGTGTTGCGGATACGGCGGTACGCCTCGCTCGTGCGGTCGAGGATCTCGTCGGAGATGTTGACGTCCTGGCCGTAGTCGGCGCTGGCGACCCACAGCCGCACGATGTCGGCGCCCGACTTCTTGATGATGTCGAGCGGCGAGATCACGTTGCCGAGCGACTTGGACATCTTGCGCCCGTCGCCGTCGACGATGAACCCGTGCGTCAGCACCATGTCGAACGGCGCGCGACCGTAGGCGCCCACGCTGGTGAGCAGCGAGGACTGGAACCAGCCGCGGTGCTGGTCGGAGCCCTCGAGGTACAGCTCCGCCGGACGGCGCAGCTCCGGACGGGCATCGAGCACGGAGGTGTGCGAGACTCCCGACTCCCACCACACGTCGACGATATCGTCCTCGGGCTTGAGGTCTTCGGCGCCCGCGCCGCAGCGGCCGCACGCGGTGTCGGCGGGCAGGTACTCGTGCGGCGAGCGCGTGAACCACGCATCTGCGCCCTGTGTCTCGAACAGCTCGATGACCGCGTCGAAGGTCGCCTCGGTCGCGACGGTCTCCCCGCACTTGGTGCAGGTGAACACGGGGATCGGCACGCCCCAGGCGCGCTGGCGGCTGATGCACCAGTCGGGACGATCGGCGACCATCGAGTTGATGCGGTTGATCGACCAGCCCGGCTGCCACTTGACCTCGTTGATGGCGCGCAGCGCGTTCTCGCGCAGCTGCGTGCGGTCCATCGAGACGAACCACTGCTCGGTGGCGCGGAAGATGACCGGCTGCTTGCAGCGCCAGCAGTGCGGGTAGCTGTGGGTGATCTTGGTGGCGGCGACCAGCGCTCCACGCTCGCCGAGCCACTCGATGATGACCGGGTTGGCCTCTTTGACGCTGAGCCCCGCGAAGGGACCGCCGCCGGCATCGAACGTGCCGTCGTCGAGCACTGGCATCGGCATCGGAAGCCCAAACTTCTGCCCGACGAGGTAGTCCTCCTCGCCATGACCGGGTGCCGTGTGCACGGCGCCGGTGCCGGTGGACAGCTCGACGTGCGCACCGGTGATGATGACGCCTTCGACGCCCTCGTGGATCGGCTGGGCGTACTTGAGCCCCGCCAGTTCGGTTCCCTTGATGCGCGGGCCGACGATCGCGTAGCCGTCCCAGCCGGCGACGGCCGCGACCGCCTCGACCAGCGCCTCCGCCATCACGAGCACGCGCCCGTCGGCGAGCTTCACGCCCACGTAGTCAGCGTCGTCGGCCAGGGTGACCGCGACGTTGGCCGGCAGCGTCCACGGCGTGGTGGTCCAGATGAGCATCGACACGTCGCCCTCGGCATCCCAGGGCGTGGCGTCGGTGAACCGGAACGCGACATAGATCGAGTTGCTCGTCTCGTCCGAGTACTCGATCTCCGCCTCGGCGAGCGCGGTGTGGCAGCGGACGCACCAGTGGATCGGCTTGGCACCCTTGTAGATCGCGCCGTCGGTGTACATCTTCTTGAACACCTTGACGTTGCCCGCCTCGTAGGCCGGGTTCAGCGTCAGGTACGGGTCGTCCCAATCGCCCCTGACACCCAGGCGCTTGAACTCCTCGCGCTGCACGCCGACGAACTCCATGGCCCAGTCCCGGCACAGCTCGCGCAGCTTGGCCTGCGAGATCTTCGCCATCTTCTCAGGCCCGAGCTTCTTCTCGACCATGTGCTCGATCGGCTGCCCGTGGCAGTCCCAGCCCGGCACGTAGGGAGCGTAGAACCCGCGCATCGTCTTGTACTTGACGATGAGGTCCTTGAGCACCTTGTTGTAGGCGGTCCCCATGTGGATGTGACCGTTCGCGTAGGGCGGGCCGTCGTGCAGGATGAAGAACGGCGCCTCTTCGCGACCTTCGAGACTCTTGCGGTAGACATCGAGCTCGGCCCACTTGTCGAGCCACTGCCCCTCGCGCTGGGCGAGGTTCGCCCGCATCGGGAACTCCGTCTGCGGGAGGTTCATCGTCTCTTTGTAATCGGCCACTCTCTCATCCTTTCAGTCAGCCGCGCCGGGCGTGCCCGGCAACGACAAAGCGCGCCTCATCCCACCAGCACTGGGACGAAGCGCGCCACTGTGAGTGTGCTCCGCGGTACCACCCAGCTTGCGCCGGCGCTTCACGCGCCCGCACGCCACTCGGCCGCCCGATAACGGAGGCATCCGCCGGAGTCTACTGGGCCCGTTGGCCGTTCGATCCGGGGCTCAGGGGTGATATTCGCCTCGGTACGTCCCCGCGGGCTTTCACTATTCCCGCTCGCTGGTGGGTGAGAACCGGGCTACTCGTCCCCGTCATCGCCATGCAAGCCGCACGCGTACGCGGCTTGCCGTAGGGTAGCGCGGTGCGCTCGCGTGGGTCAAACGCGCTACGCGAGCGCGCGCCTGCCCGATCAGAACAGCGAGCTGTCGGGTGATCCCAACACCGCATGGACAGCCGGGTCGTCGACGCCGGCGACCTCGAGGGCCTTGTGCCGGCTCGTCGCGCCGCGAGACACCGAGACCGCGGACTTGGGCACCCCGAGCGCCTTGGCGACGACCTCGCAGACGGCGGCGTTGGCCTTGCCGCCCTCGGGGGCGGTCGTGACGCGGACCTGCAACTCCGCCCCGCGCCAGCCGACGATCTCGTCTCTCCCCGACTTGGGCGTGACGTGCACCGCTATGCGTGCCATATGGTGCTAGTCGATCTCCTCGATGTCCACGTCGTCCTCGCGCTCGCCGAGCATGTCGAAGCTCGGAAGCGAGAACTCGCCGGGGTCGACGAGCTCGACGTCGGCCGGGACATCGGGGGCACCGATCTCACCGAGGGTGACGGCCTGGACGAATCCCGACGCCGGGGGCTCGACCGGCGGCATGGCCTGCGTCGGCTGCGCGACGGGCGCGGGCCGCGGTGCGGGCGCGGCGACGGCCGGTGCGGGTGCCGGGGCCGCCGGTGCGGGCGGCTCGAACGCGGCGGGAGCGGCGTCAGGGCCGGCCGAACGGACCGCCACGTCGCCGACGACACCCTCGTCGGTCTCTCCGAGGAGCACGTCGACGTCGTCGGGAAGCGCGATCTCGGTGACCGTGCGCAGGTTGTTCTCGAGCAACGCCTTGTAGCGCGCGCGGAACTCCTCTTCGGCGTGCTTGATGCGGACGAGCTCACCGGCGACGGCCTGCTTCTTGGAGAGCGCGTTGTGGATGATCTCCTTGGCCTTGAGCTCGGCGTCGCGCACGATCGTCTCGGACTCGTGACCGGCCTTCGCGACGATCTCGTCGGCAGAGCGCTGAGCCGCCATCAGGGTGTTGTTGATGGTGTGGCGCTGCATCTCGAACTCGTTGAGCTTGACCTGCGCGGCCTCGAGGCGCTCGGACAGATCGATGTTCTCCTTGAAGAGGCGCTCGAACTCGTCGGCCACCTCGTCGAGGAACTGATCGACTTCTTCCTCGGAGTATCCGCGAAGCGAGTGGCGGAACTCCTTGTGGTGGATGTCGAGGGGCGTCAGCTTCATCGTGGTCCTTCTCTCAGCACGGGCGGGACGAACGGCCTAGCAGGTACTACAGTGCGGTCAACACGAGTCGAGCGACCACTTGCAGGACCAGTATCGCGACGATGGGCGAGATGTCGATGGCCCCGATCGGCGGTATGAAGCGCCGAAACAGCCCCAGATAGGGCTCCACGATCGTCCCGAGCACCTGCTGGAGCTCGACGACGAACCCCGACGGGGGCAACCACGACATCAGCACGTAGATGATTATGACCCACATGTAGAACGTGATGACGCTATTGATCAGGCCTGCGATCGACACGGTTCAGGACCCCAGTTCTTTCGAGCGCTTCACCGCTGCAGCAACGGCGCTGTTGAACGCGGCACGAACGCCGCCGGACTCAAGCTCTGCCACGGCCGCTATCGTGCTGCCGCCGGGGCTCGTGACGCCATCGATGAGTACCTCGGGATGCATGCCCGTCTCCTCGAGCAGCGCGGCGGTACCGCGCATCGTCTGCACCGCAAGCGCCTGCGCGGTCTCGCGCGTCAGACCCTGCGCGACACCGGCCCGCGAGAGCGCCTCGACCACGAGGGCGAAGTAGGCCGGTCCGCACCCGGAGATGGCGGTGCCGGCGTCCTGGTAGCGCTCCTCGATGGTCACCGCACGGCCGAGCGCCGCGAACATCGCCGCGACGGTCTCGACCTGCTCGGCGTCCGCCTCGGCTCCGCCGCTGACGAGCGCCATGCCCTCCCCGACCATCGCCGGCGTGTTGGGCATCACCCGCACCACCGCCGTGCCGGCCGGCAACACGGACTCGAGGCGCGCGCAGGTGATCCCTGCGGCGATCGAGACGACCAGCGAGTTCGCGAGAGCGGCCGACAGCTCGCCGACGACCGCATCGATGACCTGGGGCTTGACTGCGAGAAGCACGATGTCGGACGGGACCGCCTCGGATGCCGAGGCGACCGTGCGCACCCCGTACGCGGCCGAGAGCTGCTCGCGTCGGAGCTGCCCGGGCTCGGCTATGACGATCTGCTCGGGGCCCGCGGCGCCGGCACCGATGAGCCCGGCGACGATCGCCTCACCCATCCGGCCCCCGCCGACCACCAGGAGCGTTCCCGCAAGGCGCGCTACGTCGGTCACGTCCGCGCCTCCGCTACTCGACACCGGGGAACAGGCCCGTGTCTCGCAGGTGGCGACGGTCCACGTCGGACACCTGGACGTTGTGCGGCGTCAGCATGAACACCTTGTCCGAGACCTTCTGCAGTCCCCCATCGAGTCCGTAGGTGAGCCCCGAGGAGAAGTCCAGGATGCGCTTGGCGAGGTCGGGCGACGTCATGGTCATGTTCAAGATGACCGGCGTGCCCTTCTTGAACTTGTCGGCGATCGACTGGGCTTCGGCGTAGCTCTTGGGCTCGACGATGTGCATCTTGACCTGGGGCTGGACCGGCGTGACCGATGCGGCGCCCGTCGGGACGCTGCGCAGCGACTGCTGGGAACCGACGCGCGCGCGATCGAGGTCAGGCCCGCGGTCGACACGGCGCACCGCGCCGGCGGAGGCACCCGAGCCGTACGGAGACTCGTATCCGGCGCCACGACGCGGCGAGTAGTCGTCCTCGACCTCTGCAGGGTCGGATTCGGCGTACTCCTCGTCTTCGTAGTACTCCTCGTCGTCCCACTCGTCCTCGAGACCGAGCTGAACTTTGACGCGGTGCCAGAAACCCACTTTGGTCTCCCTCGTGAAGGCCGCGTCAGCGTCCGAAGATGGCGCGTCCGACCCGAACGATGGTCGCCCCTTCTTCCACCGCAACGCGGTAGTCGTTCGTCATGCCCATTGAAAGCTCGTCTAACTCTACACCATTGAGCGGCATCTCTCGGAGCGAGTCGCGCAGCTCTTTGAGGTCGCGAAACACCCAGCGCACCTCTTCAGGGCGCCCGTAGGGAGCCATCGTCATCAACCCGCACACCTCGACGCTCGCACAGTGAGAGGCCTCGATCAGCGCATCGGGCAGCTCGTCGGTGCAGAACCCGTGCTTCGACGCCTCGCCGCTGACGTTGACCTGCAGCAAGACGCGCTGGACGACGCCGGCTTGGCTCGCGCGCCGGTCGATCTCGCGCAGCAGATGGCACGAGTCCACCGAGTGTATGAGCCACGCCCGGCCGACCACGTCTTTGACCTTGTTGGTCTGCAGGCTGCCGATGAAGTGCCAGCGCGCGTCCGGGAACAGCCCGTACTTGCCGAGGAACTCCTGGACGCGGTTCTCGCCGAAGTCGACGATACCGGCGTCGAGCGCGTGGCGGATGTCCTCGATGCCGACGGTCTTGGTGACCGCGACGATCGTGACGTCGTCGGGATCGCGGCCGACCACGTCGGCCGCGTCGGCCACCGCCCGCCGCACCGCCTGATAGCGTTCGGCGACGGCGACCACGGGGCCTACGCCTCGCTCGCGGGCGCCGCGCCGGCGGGTTCGCAACCCCAGTCACGCTCGCCGGTGATCAGGTACACGATGCGCTCACCGATGTCGACGGCGTTGTCGGCGATGCGCTCGAGGTAGCGGCTCGCCATGACCATCTGGCTGGCCCACTCGATCTCTTCCTCGTCGTTGAGGCGAGCAAGCTCGCGGAAGAACTGCTTGTAGAGGTGGTCGATCGGCTCGTCGAGCTCGGGCAGCTTGCACGCCAGCTCGAGATCGCGCTCCGCGAGCGCCTCACGCGTGGTGTCCAGGACACGGTAGACGAGATTGCCCTGCGCCTGGATGAGGTCGTAGAGCGTCTGCGGACCCTTGCGATCAGCGGTGCGCTTGGCGGCCTTGCCGATGTTGACCGCCAGGTCCGCCATCCGCTCGAGGTGCATCGCGATGTAGGCGAGCGACTGGAGGAGCCGCAGGTCACGCGCGACAGGGAACTGGGTCGCGATGGTCTCTATGACCCGCTCTTCGACGCCGGTGCAGCGCGCGTCGATGAGGTCGTCGCCCTCGATGACCTTGATCGCGAGGTCGGTGTCACCCGATACGAGCGCGTTGACCGCGCTGCGCGTCGCCCCGGCGACTTCTCCGGCGATATCGACGACTTCGGCGTGAAGCTCGGCCAACTGCTGAGTGAACTGCTCGCGCATTCAAGGTCTCCTTGAAAAAGATGTCTTCTATCAGGTTCCCAGTATAGCGGCGTGCGAGCGCCGTTTTGGGTCACGCATGTTACATATGCCGGAATCCGACCGAATCGCCGGACGGCGGTCTCCTAGCCGAAGCGCCCGGTGATGTAGTCCTCGGTGCGCTTGTCGCAGGGGCTCGTGAACAGCTCATTGGTGCGGCCGAACTCGACGAGCTCGGCCGGCTGGCCGGCGACCTCCTGCAGGAAGAAGGCGGTGAAGTCGCTCACGCGCGCAGCCTGCTGCATGTTGTGGGTGACGATGACGATGGTGACCTGGTCACGGATCTCGGCCATGAGGTCCTCGATCTTCTGGACCGAGGTCGGGTCGATGGCCGAGCAGGGCTCGTCCATCAGCAACACTTCCGGCTGCACCGCGAGCACGCGCGCGATACACAGGCGCTGCTGCTGACCCCCGGAGAGCGCCAGACCGTTCTTGCCGAGGATGTCTTTGACCTCTTTCCAGAGGTTCGCTCGGTTCAGCGAGTCCTCGACGATGGCGTCGAGCTCGGCCTTCTTGGTGATGCCCTGCAGGCGCGGACCGAAGGCGACGTTGTCGTAGATCGACTGGGGGAACGGGTTGGGCTGCTGGAAGATCATCCCGACCCGCCTGCGCAGATCGACGGGATCGACCCCGGTGCCGTAGATGTCCTCGCCGTCGAGCTCCATCAGGCCGGTCTGCCGCGTGCCCGGAATCAGGTCGTTCATGCGGTTGATGCACCGCAGGAACGTCGACTTGCCGCAACCCGAGGGGCCGATGAACGCCGTGATGGCCCCGGAACGGATGTCGACCGAGATGTCGCCGAGCGCCTGGAAGTCGCCGTACCAGAAGTTGAAGTGATCGACGTGCGCCTTCACCCCTCCCACCGCGGGGTGGGTGTGGTGGTGATGCGTGACGGTGTTGCCGGTCTGGGGGGTCATGTCACACCTTCCGGTAGCGCCTGAGAACCCAGCGGGCTGCGAAGTTGAACCCGAGGATCATGATCATCAGAACGAGGGCCGTACCGTATGCGGTCTGGAGGTTGATGCCCTCCATCGCGAGCAAGTAGAGGTGAACAGTCATCGGTCGACCGGACTGCATCGGCGTGACCGCCTGGTTGATCGCCTGACCCATGGTGTAGATGACGACCGCGGTCTCACCGACCGCGCGGCCGGTCGCCAGGATGATGCCGGTGATGATGCGCGGGGCCGCAGCGGGCAACGTGGCACGCGAGACCGTCTGCCACTTGGTGGCGCCCATGCCGTATGCGCCCCACGAGATGTAGCGCGGCACGGCACGAATAGCCTCCTCGGTCGTGCGCATGACGATCGGCAGCATCAGGAACGACAGCGCCAACGACGCCGAGAGCATCGAGAAGCCAAAACCCATCGCCTCGACGAAGAGCGCGAAGCCGAACAGGCCGAGGACGATGGACGGCACAGAAGCGAGCGAGTCGGCGGCGAACCGGATCGTGTTGACCGTCCGGCCCTGCTTCGCGTACTCGGTGAGGTACACGGCGGCGAGCACCGCGATCGGCGTGGTGATGAGCATGGCGAGGCCGGTCACGTAGAGCGTGTTGGTGATCGTCGGCCAGATACCGCCTTCGGCGTTGACGCCCTCGGGCCAGGTGAAGATGAACCTGAGGCTGAGGGCCTGGATTCCGTTGATGACCACGTAGCCGATGATCGTGAACAGGATCACCACGGTCGTGATCGCGCAGAACCACAGCATGCCGAGGGCGATCGAGTTGGCGGTGCGCTTGTTCATCGCGTCTGCCCGCCTATCCGGGACACGAGTCGCACCGCGGCGACGAGGAACATCGAGAAGCCGAACAGGATCGCCGCCATGCCGAACAGCGCGGTCCGGTGCACGCCCGTCGCATAGCCCATGTCCATGACGATCTGTGCGGTCAGCGTCGGCAGCGGCGCGAAGATGCCCTTGGGGAAGACCGGCGCGTTACCGACCACCATCAACACCGCCATGGTCTCGCCGATCGCCCGACCCATACCGAGGATCACCGAGTCCAGGATGCCGATCTTCGCGGCGGGCAGGAGCACTTTGTAGATGGTCTGCCACGTGGTGGCCCCCATCGCGTAGCTCGCCTCGCGGATGCCGGGCTGAACTGAGCGCAACGCGTCCTCCGAGAGGGCGGCGATGGTCGGCACGATCATGATCGCGAGAATGACCCACGCGGTGAACGCGCCAAAGCCGAGGCTCCCGGTGAACTCAGCGACGATCGGCCTGAGCACGACGATGCCAAAGAACCCGTAGACGACCGACGGGATACCCGCCAGCAGCTCGACCGCCGGTCGGACGATCGAGCGCACCCGCGGCGACGCGATCTCCGAGAGGAAGACCGCCGTTCCCACGGCCAGCGGCGTACCCAACGCGAGCGCACCGAGCGTGACGATGAACGAGCCGGCGATGAGCGCGAGGATGCCGAACTTCTCGTCGGTCGGTGCCCACACCGAACCGCTCACGAAGTTCCAGAACCCGACGTCGGTGAAGATCGGCCACGCCTTCCAGCCCACGAACAAGAAGATCAGGGCGACACCGAGCACCGCCACGAACGCGCACGCGAAGAACAGCGTGGCGAGCGTCCATTCCTTGGCGATGGTGCGGCGGGAGACGAGCTGGAGTTTGCGGGCGGGGGCAGCGTTGTTCGCGCTCACTGCGTGCTCCCCTGCTCTGAGACCGGGATGAAGCCGGCCTCGGGGACGAGCCCCATCTGAACCTCCTGTGACAGCACGAACTCGATGTAGTCCGCGGCAAGCCCCGTGGGCTCGCCCTTGGTGAAGAAGTGAAGTGTCCGGCGAATCGGGTAGGTGCCGTCCTTGACCGACGCGGGCGTCGCTTCGACGCCGTCGACCTTGAGCGCCTTGACCGGTCGGCCGCCGCCGGAAGTATCGACGAACCCGAGGGAGATGTAGCCCACCGCTCCGGCGGAACGACTGACCACGTCGCGCACCTGGCCCGTGCCCGGAAGCACCGCCGCTGCGCGGTCGAAGCTCGCCTTCTTGTCCATGACGATCTTGTTGAACGCCTCGCGCGTGCCCGAAGCCTCGTCCCTGTTGACCAGGTCGATGAGCATGTCGGGACCGCCGACCTCGTTCCAGTTGGTGATCTCCCCCGCGAAGACGGCGCGCAGCTGCTCCATGGAGAGCTCCTGAACGGGGTTCTGAGGATTCACGATCACGGCGATGCCGTCGTAGGCCACGGGCGTATCGACCAGACCGAGACCCTCCTCCTCGTCTTTGAGGTCACGAGAAGAGGTGCCGATGTCGCTCGTTCCGGATGACACCGCCTCGATGCCCGCGGACGACCCGACACCGGAGACCAGGACACGCACGTCGGGATTGTCGTCCATGAACTGCTCACCCGCGATCTCCGCGATGGGTAGCAGTGTGGTCGATCCGGTCACCACGAGCTCGTCGGTCGGACCACCGTCGTTGGCACAACCAGCCAAAGACGCGGAAGCGGCAACGAGGAGGATGAGAAGACCGAGCGTCAGAGAATGCACGCGAGCGCGCCGTGGCGACCCGTGAGGCCACCCTCGGCGCGATACGAGAAGAAGCGGTCGGTCTCCTCGGCGGTACAGGCGCCGAGCGAGGCTATTGAACACTCCGGTACTCCTGCGTCGGTCAGACTGGTCCTGACGGTCGCGCCGAGATCGAGTCCTCCCGATTCGGCCCGCGACAATGTACCAAAGCGGTTAACGAATTGCGACAGGATTTCGTAATCGACCTCGTAGTGACAGGGCCCGATGTGCGGACCCACCCACGCGGTGAGCGAAGCGGTCGTCACGCCCGCGCGTGCCGCGAGTGCCGACGCGGCCGAACCGGGCAGCGACGCCAGCGCTCCGCGCCATCCGGCGTGCACGACTGCGACGACCGGCCCGGGGCCCGCCAGTATGACCGGGACACAGTCGGCGAAGCACATCAGCAGCGGCAGGTTCCTCTCTGAGGTGATGACAGCGTCGGTGGCGGCCACGGGGGGCAACCATGCCCCTTCACCCACACGCCGCGACGCGCGCCCGCCGGCGCCCTGATCGGCCGCATCGACGACCGTCATGCGCTCCCCGTGCACCTGCTCGGCCATCACGAGACGGTCGACCAGCGACTCCAAGCCGAGCGCCCGCAGCAGGGCCGCGCGGTTGCGGTCGACGGCATCGGGATCGTCGCCGACGTGAGCGCCCAAGTTCAGCGACGCGTAGGGAGCCGCGCTCGTGCCGCCACTCCGCTCGCTGAAGGCCACGAGCACGCCCGCCTCGGACGCGGCGGGGTCGGTCCACCACGCCAGACCGTCGGATTCGCGCCTGATCAGCAGAGGTGACAGAGTCACGCGTGGTCCTTTCGCGGTAACAACGAATCTGGCATGGCGCACCAGGGGCGCGCCGAACGGGTATCGACGCATCGGGGGCCGATGGCGGCCCGTCTCGAAGCCTACGAAAGGAACGCCATGGAAACCATCGATCTGGGGCGAGCAGTCAAAGCGCCCTTCGCCGACAAGAACTGGGTGGTGAAGACACTCCTGGGCTTTGTCTGGATGCTTTTGGTGGTGACCTCGCCAGCCGTGTACGGCGCCCAACTCGAGTATATCCGCAAGACCTCGCGCGGCGACGAGACGCTGCCCGAGTGGGATGAGTTCGGCACCAAGTGGGTGCAGGGGTTCATGGCGTTTCTGGCCGGCTTCATCTACTTCCTCCCGATCGTCGTACTCGGAGCCATCTTCCTCGTGCCGGCAGGCATCAGCGCGGCACTGACCGGGAGCGGCGAGTCGGTCGTCGGTGCCCTCATCGGTGGCCTGTGCTTCTTCTGGATCATCGCGCTGATCTACGGGATCGCCGTCTCCCTACTATTCGAAGCGGCGCTGACCCACTATGCGATGACGCAGAAGTTCGGCGCCTTCTTCGAGTTCTCGGTGATCTTCGACAAGATCCGCTCGAACTCGGGCTACTTCACGGCGTGGCTCTACACGTTGCTCGTCGGGTTCGTCGGCAGCATCGCGGTGAGCTTCGTCAGCGGCGTGACCGGTGGCTTTGGCGGCATACTGTCCCCCGCGGTCTCGTTCTTGGTTCTCATGGTGGCCGGCCACCTGTTCGGCCAGTACGCGGCGCGCGCCTACGGCGTCACCCAGAACGTGACACCGTCGCCCGGTGGCTACACGCCTCCCGCGCCGCCGGCCTACACGCCGCCCGCACCGCCCGCGCCCCCGGCGTACGCGCCTCCCGCCGCACCGGTCGCGACCGAGCCTCCGGCGCCTCC
>CAZCRB010000039.1:0-14475 GCA_964500985.1 uncultured Eubacteriales bacterium | reverse complement strand
ACCTTGGCCAGCGGCACGTCGAGGATCTTGTCCCCGGTGGTCTTGATGATCTTGAGCTCGACGGGAAGGCCGGTGATCTCCTCGACCATCCCCTTGATGTAATTGGACTGCCACAGGGCGAGCTTGCTCCCCCGGGTACCAATGACGAGCTTCTCGCGGCTATCAGCAGCCAATCGTATCTCCCATCTCTTTCTTTTGAGCGGCCGTCTCCGAGCTCTTCTCGCCTCTGCGCAGAAGACTCCTGATCAGGCTGGTGTGCGGGTTCTTGCCCTCGGGGTTCGTATCGAGCCCGTAGAGGTAGCGCGCGGCCTCGACATAGGCGACGCCGTACTTGTCGCCGCTGACCTTCTTCAACCGTTCAGTGGGCCCGTGCATCATCTTGTTGACGATGGACTGGGTCAACATCTCGACGGTCTTGAGCTCCTTCTCGGAAAGGCCGCCCAAGCGCTTGAGCGCCTTCTCGAGCTCCTCGGTGCGCACCTGCTCGGCCTTGGCGCGCATCGCCGCGACCGTCGGGACGACCTCGAGCGACTCGATCCACTTCTCGAACTCGCCGATCTCCTCGTCGATGATGACCTCGGCCCGCTCGGCCTCGCGCATCCGCTCCTCGAGGTTGGAGGAGACGACGCCGTTGAGGTCGTCGATGTTGTAGAGGAAGACGTCGGACACCTCGCTGCACGCCGGATCGATGTCACGCGGCAGGGCGATGTCGATGAGGAACAGCGGGTCGCGCCGGTGCTTCATGACCGGGGAGAGCTTGTCTTTGGTGATCACGAAGTCGGTCGCCGCGGTCGAGGAGATGACGATGTCGGCCTCGCGCATGCGCTCGAAGAGGTCCTCGTAGGGGATGGCCTCGCCCTCGAAGCGCTCGGCAAGCTCGACGGCGCGCTCGTAGGTGCGGTTGGCGACGAGCGTGCGGGCGACCCCGTTGCTGACCAGGTTCTTGGCGGTCAGCTCGCTCATCTTGCCCGCGCCGAGGATCAGGACGCTGCGGCCGTCGAGGCTGTCGAAGACGCGCTTGGCGAGCTCGACGGCGGCGTAGCTGATCGACACGGCGTTCTCGCCGATGCCGGTCTCGGTGCGGACGCGCTTGCCCACCTCGAAGCTCTGGCGGAACAGCTTGTTGAAGATCCGGCCGGTCGCCTGGTTGGAGAACGCGTGCTCGTAGGCCTCTTTGACCTGCCCGAGGATCTGGGCCTCGCCCAGCACCATCGAGTCGAGCGACGCCACGACGCGGAACAGGTGCTTGACCACCGCGTCGCCCTCGGACACGTAGAGGTAGCGAACGAGCTCGTGCCGGTCGAGGTCGTGGTAGTCGGCCATGAAGTCCATGACCGCGCCCGGGCCGTCGACGTCTGCCGCCGTCACCGCGTAGATCTCGGTGCGGTTGCAGGTGCTGACGATGACCGCCTCGTTGACGCCGTCGCCGGAGGTGAGCAACGAGAGCGCCTCTTCCTGGCGGTGTGCCGGGAACGTGAGCTTCTCTCGGATCTCGACCGGTGCGGTCTTGTGGCTCAACCCTACTAGCGTGAGCTGCATGCCGTCTGGATCGCCTCACCACGTGCTATCGGTTCGTCGCGGATGCGACGTATGGACACAGGTACGCCCTCGCCGGTGCGGTGCGTGTTGTTCAGGCAAGCAGGCCCGGCGAGGGCGATGTAGTAACGCATATGAGCACGCACCACTGCACTTTGCCTGAACGCTCGGATTCTAACATCGTGAGGGCTTTGCAGGCAATTAATCGTCGATTAAGAATCCGGTCCAAGAGCAGCGAACGCGGTGCCAGCTACAGCCCTCGGCGGGCTTTGGTCACATCGCCGTCGGTGATGGCGTAGAACAGCTCGGGCACGGCGCCCTTGAGCCGGTAGTACGTCGCGGACAGCGCGTCGGGGATGATGAGGTAGTTGCCGCGCTCGACGCCGCGGACGATCGCCTCGCCGACCTTCTCGGGGGCGATGGGCTTGATGTTGCCGGCCACCGCGTCGGTCTCCGGGGTCCGCAGCGACTTCTCGGTGGCAAGACCCGGCGTGTCGACGTCGGGCGGACACACCACGTGGACCTGCACGCCGTAGCACTTCATCTCCTGGCGCAGCGCCTCGGAAAAGCCCATGACCGCGAACTTGGCGGTCGAGTAGGCCGTGTAGCCGTAGATGCCGATGTAGCCCGCCACGCTCGCGACGTTGACGAGATGCCCGCTCCCCCGCCCGATCATCGCAGGCGCCACGGCCTTGCACGCGTTGATGACGCCCATCACGTCGATCTCGAGGTGATCGCGGAACAGCTCGACGGGCAGGTCCTCGAAGCGGCCGGGCAGGAAGATGCCCGCCGAGTTCACGAGCACGTCGGGCGCCGACTCCGCCTCCGGGTAGCCAAGGGCGGCCAGGGCGGCGTCGACCGACTCGAAGTCACGCACGTCGGCCGTCGCCATCGAGATGCGCTGGTCCGCCGAGACCGTCGCGGCACGCACGCGCTCGGCCGCGGCGTCGAGCCGGGCCTCGTCGCGCGCGATCAGGCCGACATCGGCTCCGCGCGCCGCATAGGCGAGCGCGGTCGCAAGGCCGATACCGCTCGAGCCGCCGGTGACGACCACTTTGAGCCGCTGCGTCATTCGCTCTCCCCGTCCGCTGTCATCTGATCGTCGAGTTGCTGCTCCGAGAGCGCCTGCTCGAACACGGCAGTCGCCTCAAGCCGCTCGCCTGCCGCCAGGCGCGCCACGGGATCGGTGGCGAGCACGGCACCTAGTACCGCCGCGACGCGCTCGGGGTCCTCGAGCCGGGCGGTCGCCAGGCCGCGCACCTGGGCGAGCAGCTCGGCGGCCTCGCCCCACTCGGGTCCGTACTCGGCCTGGATCTTGACGCGAGCGGCCCGGGCGAGCTCCGGCGAGGCACCGGCGGTCGACACCGCGATCTGCAGCGGGCCGCGCGTCACCACGCTCGGGAGCAGGAAGTTGCACAGGTCGTGGCGGTTGACCACGTTGACGAGACACCCGACCGACTCTGCCTCGGCGACCACGGCACGCGCGATCTCCTCGTCGATGTCGGCACACAGCGCGAGAAACATCCCCGAGAGGTCTCCGCGGACGTAGTCGCGGCGCTCGACGTTGATGAGCTGATCGACCTCGGCTTGATCGAGCTCGGCTCCCGGGACCCCGGCGATCACCGTGACGTCGGCGCCCGCCCGCAACAGCCGGCGCACGTGTCGGGCGGCGACCGGGCCGCTGCCGATGACCACGACCGGGCGGCGCGCGAGATCGAGGAAGACCGGGTAGAGGCGCTCTGCGCGTTCCCCCGTCATCGGAGGCTACACGCCGAAGATGTGGAAGCCGACCGGCAGCGTGCGCGCGAGGATCGCGAGCACGACCACGAACAGAAAGCCGACGAGCGAGATGATCGCGGCGGTACGGCTCGAGACGTTGTGGCGGTAGACCACCAGCAGGTAGATCCCAAAGGTGAGCCAGACGATGCCCGCCATCATGATGCGCGGGTCGGCCCACCAGCCGGACAGGTCCACCTGCAGGGCCCGCATCATGCCGAGCAGCAGGCCGGCGGTGTAGACGGGAAACGCCAGCGAGATCGAGCGGCGCGCGACCATCTGCAGGTTGGCCAGCGACGGAAGGCGCCGGCTGACCCGGTTGCTCTTGTGACGGCGGAGCTGCTCGTTCTGGTAGAGGTACAGGCCCGAGGCGACGGCGCCGACCGCGAAGCCCGCGTTGGCGAACACGATGAGCGCGACGTGGAAGGCGATCTCCCACCCGCTCAGCAGCGCGCGCTGCTCGGGGGCAAGCGCGATGGAACCGGCGTCAGAACCGCCCGCGACGGCCGCAGCGAACAGCATGACCAAGGCCACCGGCACGAGGAACGCGCCGTACGCCTTGATGCGGATCACGTGCTCCATCACGAAGTAGAGCAGCACGAGCGCCCAGCTCGCGAGCACCAACTGGTTGGTGCCCGTCAGCGGCGTCCCGTTGTTGGCCATCGAGTTGGCGCCGATCGACAGCGTCTGGCAGATGAAGCCGGCCCCCGTCAGGAACCGCGCCCACCAGCCGACACTCTGGCGCCGCAGGATGAACTGGTAGGCGTACAGGACCGTGGCGCTCACGTACAGCGCGACCGTGAACCAGTACAGCACTATCGAGAGTTGCTCCACGTTCCCTCGCCTCCTTTCATCAGCGGCTCTGCCGGGCGTCGCTCGTCCGGCTCACAGACAGTATACGGTTCGCCGGACGCAACGCAGCGGCCGACGACCCGTACGGTCGGTCGCTACTGCGCGTCGCTTGCGACGTCGATGCCACGGTTGCGCATGGCGTCCTCGACGACCGACAGTTCCTTCTCGACCTTGCTCACCCGGAACACGCCGACGGTGATGTAGCCGATGAGGCCGGCCCACAGCAGCGCGTACGCGGCGATCACGTACGGCGCAGCGTCGAACACGGTCGAGTAGATCTCCTTGAGCACGGGGTCCATGGTCATCCTCCCGGATCAGCCTTCGAGGGCGGACTTGAGCGCTTCGACGCGCTCCTTGGCGAACTCTTCGCGCATGCGCAGCCTGAAGACCACCCACGCGATCATCATCATGCCGAACAGGCCGATGAGGAACGGTACGAGCTGCGTGGGCAGCAGACCGCCGCCGGAACGCAGGACGACCGGATGCACCGAGCTGGGGATCAGGCGCGTGATCAGAAACGAGATCGCGGCGTCGATCGGGATCAGGATGCCCCAGACGGCCGCGTAGACCGCCCGGCGCTCCTCGTCCTCGATCGAGTTGCGGAGCACGAAGTACGCGATGATCAGCAGCGTCATGATGAAGTAGGTGGTCAGCCGCGGCTCCCACACCCACCAGGCGCCCCACTCGAACCGGGTCCACAGATCACCCGTGATGAGCGTCAGCACCGTGAACAGCAGCGCGACCTCGACGGCGATGCGCGCCTTGGTGTCGTACATCTTCTCGCGCGTCATCAGGAACCGGATGCTGTAGTAGCCGGCCGCGAAGACGATGAGGAAGCTCGCGATCGCCACCGGAACGTGGAAGTAGAAGATCTTCTGGCTGAACAGCAGCTTGTTGCTGATGGCCACACCGTTGATGATCGCGGTCTCACTCACCCCTGCGCCGAGCACGAGCGGGGCGACCAAGAACGCGATGAGGAAGTCGGCGAGCGTCAGCACGGCGCCCACGGCGAGCAGGCCGTAGAGCCACACGTTCTCCGACAGTCCCAAGAAGCGCTTCCCAGAGCTGGGACCAGCCACTGTGCCAGCCTCCCTTGCCCGGCCCGCCGCGCGGGCCGCATCAGTAAGCCGGGGCCCTATGCCCCGACGATGAACTCGTACAGTGCAAACGCCGCGAGCAGCATGATCGCATCGTAGCCCGCGGCAAGGCCGATGGACTGCCAGTACGCCTGCATCCAGCCGCTCGCGAACGCCGCGTCACCGAGAAACACGGCCGAGGACGCGGCCACGCTCGCGTACAGGAGCGGGAACATCACCGGGATGAACAGCACCGCGAGGATGAAGTCCTTGCCCTTCGTGTTCACGGACATAGTAGCGAGCATGGTGCCGACTCCGGCGATGCCCACCGAACCGACGAACAGCGACAGGAGCAGCATCCAGATCGGCCCGGCCACGTCGACGTTGCCCAAGAAGAAGAAGTAGAACAGCGGGACGATGAAGACCTCGACGATCAGCAGGAAGATCAGGTTGCCGACGGCCTTGCCCGCGAAGATGATCGGGCGGTCGATCGGCGAGAGCAGCAGCGCGTCGAGACAGCCCTGGTCCTTCTCGTGCACGAGCGAACGGTTCAGGCCGAGCAGCGACGTGAAGATGATGGCGAGCCACAGCAGGCCGGCCGCGATGTACTCGATGGCGAAGTCCTGGCCCGCCTGCGAAAGCGCGAGGTAGTAGACGACCAGCACGAGCATCGCGTACAGACCCATCGAGGTGAGCATCTCCTTGGTGCGCAGCTCCATGACGATGTCCTTGCGCAGGATCGCCTTGAACTGCCGCATCGACGAGATGTGCGAGCCCTTCTCTTTGGCGGCCACTAGCTCACCCCCATACCCACGGTGGAGCGATACGTGCGACCGAACTCGTCGTCGTCGATGAACTCCTTGTCCTCGAAGAGCACGACCTTGCCCTTGGCGAGGATCAACGCGTGGCTGCACAGCTCGAGTCCCTTGGCCAGGTCATGGCTGACCATCACGAACGTGTGCTGCTCGCGAATCTGCGCGACCAGCCCGTCGAGGATGTCCATCGCGTGCGGGTCGAGTCCGGAGTACGGCTCGTCGAGGAAGATGAGCTCCGGCGAGGGCAGCAGGGCCCGCGCGATCGAGAGGCGCTGGATCATGCCGCGCGAGAACGTCCGCACCAGGTCAAGCCGACGGTGGTCGAGCTCGACGGCGGTCATCAGTTCGCGGATGCGCTCCTTGGGGTTCTCGATGCAGTACAGCTCGGCGAAGAACTCGAGGTTCTCCTCCGCGGTGAGGTCGGGGTAGAGCAGCGGGTTGTGGCTGATGAAGCCGATGTGCTCGCGCAGCTCCACGGCGTCTTTGACCACGTCGTAGCCGAGCACCCTGGCGCTGCCCTTCGAGGGAGGCGTGAGGGTCGCGAGGATCTTGAGCATGGTCGTCTTGCCGGCGCCGTTTGGACCGAAGATCGACAAGAACGCGCCGCGCGGCAGCTCGAAGTTGACCCCGTCGAGGGCCTTGCGCGCGCCAAAGGTCCGAGACAGGTCTCGGACCTCGAGCGCGAAATCGGTTGCTGCCGGTGCGGCTGCTGTCTTTGCAGGTTGTGCCATGCGCTAGCGCTTACCCGTCTTGGCCTTGGCGCCGGCGGCCGGGGCCGCGGCGAGCGCGGGGCGCTTCTTGGGCCAGGCGGCGAGCGCGGTGCCGAGCAGCAGCAGAGCGAAGCCGCCCCAGGCGAACCCGATGAGCGGGTTGATCTTGACGTTCATCGAGAGCTTGTTGTCCTGGTTGCCTTCCCAGACGACGAACAGGTCGCGCAGCGGCTCAGCAAGGACGCGCGCATTGAGCTTGGTCTGCTGCTGGCGCGCGAACTGCGTCAGGCCGGGAGTCACGACACCGATCGGCTTGCCGTCCTTGGACACCTCGAACGTGGCGACCGAGTTGGTGTCGCCGTTGGCGAGCGTCGTGTCCTGGATGCCCTGGTAGGTGAACGTGTAGTTCGAGACCTTGAAGCTCGCGCCGGGCTTGTCCTCCAGCTGGATGCGGTTGTCGAGCACGAACATCGACGAGCCGACCAGACCGATGAGGATGATGCCCATGCCGATGTGGGCGAGGTAGCCGCCCGACTGCGAGCGCGCCGTCGTCATGATGTGCCACAGGGCGGCGAAGAAGTTCTCGTCGCGGGCAGCGGCACGCTTGCGCGCCCCGTCGATGAACAGCGCCGTGGTCGTCGCGATGAGCAGCGACGCGGCGAAGAGCGCCACGACCGCGATGCCCTGGTACACGACGCTGGGACCCCAGGTCGCCAGCTTGCGTGCACCCTCGCCGCCGTTGGCGATGGTCGCCTCGTAGATCGGCTTGAGCGTGAGCCACCACTCGGCGAGCAGCAGGCCGAAGATCACGGCGCCACCCACGAGCGGCCACTTGATGCGCTGCCAGAACAGTGCGGCCCCGGTCTTGCGCCACGAGAGGATCGGGCAGACCGCGAGGATCAGGATGTAGAGGATGCCCACCGGGCGCGCGAGCAGGTCGTAGGCGGTGGCGCCGATCGACTGTCCGCCGTAGGGCATCCACGACGGCAGCGCCGAGCTCACCGTCATGTACGCCACGAGCAGGCCCGCGACGAGCATGAGGACGTTGTTGAAGTAGTACGCGGCTTCCTTGCTCGACAGCGACTCGAACTCGTCGTCACCGGCGAACGTCTCCCAGCGCAGGTACAGGCCGATGCCGGCCGCGATGACCGAGCCGAGGATCATGAAGAGGAACAGCCACAGCGACAGGTTGTCAGGCGCGAAGCCGTGCACGGACTGCACGACGCCCGAACGCGTGATGAACGTACCGAGAATGACCAGCGCGAACGTGAACGCGCTCATCATGACCGCCCAGCGCTTGAACGCGTTGCGCTTGCGGTAGACGGTGAAGCTGTGGATGAGGCCGACGCCGGTCAGCCACGGCAGCAGCGAGGCGTTCTCGACCGGGTCCCACGCCCAGTAGCCGCCCCAGCCCAGGACCACGTAGGCCCAGACCGAACCGAGACCGATACCCGCGCCCAGCAGCAGCCACGAGAAGATCGTGACGCGGTCGACCATCTCGACCCAACGCTTGGAGCCGTCGTTGACGATCATCGCGGCGATGGCGAACGCGAACGGGATCGTGAGTCCCGCGTAGCCGATGAACAGTGTCGGCGGGTGCAGGATCATCGCCCAGTGCTGGAGAAGCGGGTTCATTCCCGCGGCGGTCAGAAGCTCGCCGTTGGGGCCGAGCCACTCGGCGGGCGATGCCTTGAAGGGCATGTTGGGCTCGGAGAACATCATCCCGAAGGCGAACAGGAACAGGATGAAGTTGGTGACCATCAGGCCCATGTTCGCCAGGTCGTCGCGCTTGTCGAGCTCGCGATACGCGATCCAGGAGGCGAACAGCGCGAGCAGCCACGCCCAGAACATGAGCGAGCCCTCGCGTCCGGCCCACAGGCCGGAGAGCTGATAGAGCCACGAGAGGCCCGAGACGTCGGTGGAGTGGTTCTCCGCGACGTACATGAACGTGAAGTCCTTGGAGAACATCGCGATCAGCATCACGAGCACCGAAACCGTCAGCGCGCCGGCACCGGCGAACGTCGCCCAGTAGCCGAACTTGCTCACGCCGGCGCCGTTCTTCTCACCAAGGCTGCGCCCCCAGAGGAACGCGCCGACCGCGGCGAGCGCGGCGATGAGCGCGACGCCGAGGGATACCTGTCCGAGGATAAGCATTAACCGCCCCTTCGTTGACCGTTCACAGCGAGTGCCCCGACCCTAGAGAGTCGAGGCACTCGTTCGGTTCAGACTACTTCTTGCCCTCAAGTGCGACGTTCGTCGCGACGAAGACGCCGCCATCTTCCATGGCACCGGTGACGATGACCTTGGAATTGTCGGTCATACCGCTGGGAAGTGCGCCCTCCCACACGACCTTGACCTGGACAGTGCCCGCTTCATCGGTGAGCACGAAACGCGCGTCGCCGCCCGGGGCCACGACGGTGCCCGCCTTGACGAGGCCGGCGGTCTTGATCGTGGTTCCCGCCATCGACTCGCCCTTGCCGACCAGGTCGGCCACGGGCATCGCGCCGGAGGCGGACTCGTACTTGGAGGGGCACTTGGTGATCATCTCGCCGGCCTGGATGGTGCCGTCGTCGGACAGCTCGCCGGTCACGATGGCGGTGACGCCGTCACCGAACGTCGACGGGACCGAGCCGCTGTACACCACGCGAACCACGGGGCCCTTGCCGGCGGTGTCCTTCTCGTCGCGGATGTCGAACGTCATGGGGTTGGACTTCTTGTCCCACGAACCGGCGACGACCGCGCCGCCCACCTTGACCCGCTCGCCGGCGAGGCTGGAGTCCTTGCTGACCTCGGTCACCGTCTTGTAGTACGCGGCGTCTTGTCCGGAGAGCCCGAAGAAGATTGCCGCGACCACGATGAGGATGATGGCGGTCACGCCGATCAGCCGCGTCTGAGCCCGCTTGTTCACGTGCGATCACTCCTTGTCGCGCAGCCGCTGTCGGGGCCGCATTGCACCGCTGGAATGGTTTGCGAGACGCGCGCGCGAAAGCGCGGAGTGACGCACCGTCATTCCAACCGCCTGCCTGAACACTCGGATACTAGCACCGCCGCGCACCGCGACACAATCGCTCGTGCGCCACGGCGAGGCATTCGATTCCAGCCCCGAAGAGCAACCACCATGCCGAGCGCCCTGACGATGAGCCAAACTTAACGGCACAGGTAGACGGGGGATTGCGCCCGCGCTCGACTTCTCGCCTACGAGCAGCTCAGCCGCGTTGGAGCCACTGCACGTCCGGTGTGAATCCGGTCGCCTTGAGCAGCTCGAGGTAGCGGTCGGCCGGCAGCCTTCCCGATGCGCCGTCGAGCGCGACCATGGTGGCCTCGATGACGTTGGTGCCGAAGCTGCGGCCCTCGAGCCTGGGCGTGCTCGTCACGAGCAGCTCGACGCCGCACCCGCGCAGGAACTCGACGTCTTCGGCGGTGGTCGTGTTGGTCACGACCCACTTGCCGCTCATGTCGCTCGGCATGTACTTGCGCACGTACTTGTAGTCGCCGGCGATGATGTCGGCGTCCCGGTACAGGTCGGCGTGCTTGCTCTCGGCGGCCACCGAGGTCTCGTGGTCGGCCTCGGCCTCGTAGAGCCAGGAGAAGGGCAGCTGCACGGCGATGGGCGCGATGGTGCGGATGACGCGGATCAGGGTCTTCTCGTCGTGGATCATCACGGGGACGCCGAGCGCGTAGAGGAGGTCACCCGCGGTCACGGCACAGCCCGCTTGGTAGAACGCGTCGGCCATGCCCCAGCGGTCCACGGCCGACGTCACGAGCACGCGCTTGTCGGCCAGGATCAGGCCCAGATCGTCGCGCATGAAGCGAACCACGTCGGCTTCCACCGCGCCCTTGAGGCCGGTCCCGTCGAGCACCGGCGTCTTGACCGCCGCGCGCGCGAAGCGCTTGGCGTCGCGGAAGTGGTAGTCGCGTCCCGCCGCCGAGAGGAACAGGTCGATCCCCCCCAGGCCAAAGGCGTCCACGTTGCCGTCGAGCTCGCTGAACAGCGCGACCGCCGCGTCCATGTCGCCGTCGGTGCCGCGCCGGCTGATCCGGAACGGCTCGCCGAACAGCTCGACGTCGACGGTGTGGTCGCGCTTGGACGACCCGATACTGACGCTGACTACTTCTTTGATTGCGTCCACCTCCCGGCCAGATCGGCTGCGTCCCGCAAAGCGTCGCCCACCCGCGACGTACGCCCTCGTGGACCTGTCTGCGCGGCCATGACCGCATCGAGCACTTGCGCAAGCTCGCTCACGTCGACCTCGACGTCGGAGCGCAGAGGTGACGCACCGAGCGGGAGGCCGATCACCTCGGTGCCGAGGATCTTCTCGATCGTCTTGATGCGGCGGTCGCTCGCGAGCAGGATCAGCGTGTCGAAGTCACGCAACACGGCCAGGGTGTCGAGCAGCTGGTTGAAGACGTCGGTCGTCACACCCCCGGACTCGATGCCCTCGCGCTCCGCCTGGCTGATCACGAGCACGAAGTCCACCGCGCGCTCGGCCGCCAGGGCACGGACCTCGTTGCAGTTGGCGACCGGGAATCCCACGAGAGCGACGCGGGGGCCGCGGCGGACCTCGCCGAGCGTCTCGAGGAAGCTGACGAAGCTGCGCTGCACACCCGCGTGGCGCGCGGCCTCCTCCTGCGTCGCACCGCCCTCGCGGTCCTCGAGGATGGCGTTGACGGCGTCGGTGAGCTTGGCGTGGCTGACCACCTTGTCGCCGATACGGTAGAGCCTCACCGCACTCGCCCCCTCACCGCGATCGCCTGTGGCGATGCGCCGCCGCGTGTACACAGTTTTGTGCACGCCGAGTATAGGCGAAGTGGGACCGGAGAGGCGCAGCCCGCGGTGCCTAGCGGTTGCGGTCGCGGATGATGCGCAGGCCCGCGAGCGTCAGGTCGACGTCCACGTCACTGATCGTCTCGCACAGCGGCGCCATGCGCGGCGCGAGACCGCCGGTCGCGACCACGGGCGTCTCGGTGCCCAGCTCGGTCCAGACCCGACGCACGAGGCCGTCGACCATCGCCGCCTCGCCGAGCATCAGACCGGCCTGCACGCTCTGGCGCGTGTTGGTCCCGATGGCGCGCGGCGGTGCCTCGAGGTCGACTTTGGACAGGCGGGCCGCCTTGGAGAACAGGGCCTCGGCGCTCGTCTCGACACCGGGGGCGATCGCGCCGCCCAGGTAGGCGCCGTCATGGCTGATGACATCGACCGTCGTCGCGGTGCCGAAGTCGACCACGACGACCGGACCGCCAAAGGTCTCGTAGGCGGCGACCCCGTTGACGATGCGATCGGCGCCGACCTCGTGGGGGTTGTCGTAGCGGATCGGCATCCCCGTCTTGAGCCCGGGCCCGACCACCATGACCTCGCACCCGCAGGCGGCGCCGGCCACCTCGACCCACGCCTCCGTCAGCCGCGGTACCACCGACGAGAGCGCCACCACATCGACATCGGCCCAGCTCATCTTGTCGACCGCGAGCAGGCCGCTGACCTTGACGCGCAACTCGTCCGCGGTCAGGGCGGCGTTGCTCGAGATGCGCCAGTGCGCCTCGAGCGTCTCGTCCTTGAACAGGCCGAGCACGGTCTGGGTGTTGCCGACATCGACGGCGAGCAGCATGCGTGTTCCTCCCTGGCCCGCGTAAACGGCACGTTGACGCCTCGGGAGGCGGTCGCAGGCTCGGTGCTATCATCGGGCGAGGCGCAGCGCACCGCAAGAGTGCGCACGATTCACCCCCTTTCACCAGCCCAAACGTCCGGACCAACACGCAGCGTGGAGGTACCTGTGAGCGAAGCGGCAGCACGCATCCTCATCGTCGACGACGAACCCTCGATCACCGAGTTCGTCAGCTACAACCTCGTCAAGGAGGGCTACGCGGTCGACATCGCCCAGGACGGCGACACCGCGCTCGAGCTCGCGCGCGACAAGCAGTTCGACCTCGTCGTGCTCGACGTGATGCTCCCCGGTATCGACGGCTACGAGGTCTGCCGCCGCCTGCGGGCGACCTCCGACGTGCCGGTCCTGTTCCTGTCGGCACGCGACACCGAGCTCGACAAGGTCGTCGGTCTCGAGATCGGCGGAGACGACTACCTCGCCAAGCCCTTTGGCGTGCGCGAGCTGACCGCCCGGGTCAAGGCGCTGCTGCGCCGGGCCCCTTCCGGCACGCGTGACGCCGGCAGCATCGCCGGCGAGCTGCTCGAGGTCTCCGGCGTCGTTCTCGACGAGGCCGCGCACGCCGCCACCTCTGATGACCGCGAGATCGACCTGACGCCGCGCGAGTTCGAGTTGCTCGCCTGCCTCATGCGCCACGCGGGCAAGGTGCTCTCGCGCGAGCAGCTCCTGCGCGAGGCGTGGGGCTGGGAGTACCTCACCGAGACCAAGACGGTGGACACCCACGTCAAGCGGTTGCGCGACAAGCTCGAGGCCGCCGGCGTCGACCCCAACGTGGTCGAGACGGTGCGCGGCTACGGCTACCGCTTCCGCGACGAGTAGCCCGTGCGCTCCACGCTCCGCTCACAGATATCGATCGCCACCGCCGCCGCGACGTTCGCGGGCGCGGTGCTCGCCGCTACCGCGACCGCCCTGGCGCCGGGGCAGTGGCCGGTGGTGCTCGTGATCATCGCGTTCGCCCCGTTCGCCGGGTGGCTCGTGGGCCGCGTGGTGGCCCGCCGCCAGACGGCCGCCCTTGAGCGGCTCGCGGCCACGGCCTCGAGCTTCGCGGCGGGCGACCTGACCGTGCGCGCCCGCACCGACGGGCCGCGCGAGGTGCGGATGATCGCCGAGGCGTTCAACCGGATGGCACAGGAGGTCTCCGCCGCAATCGAGGCGATCACGGCCGAGGAGCAGCGCAAGACCCAGTTCGTGTCCGACGTCAGCCACGAGCTGCGCACGCCCCTGACCGCCATCCGCGGTGCGGCCGAGACGCTGCTCGACGGCGACGTGGACTCCGTGGACCAGGAGCGCTTCCTCTCGACCATCGCCACCGAGGCCGAGCGGCTCACCCGGCTCGCCAACGATCTGCTCGCACTGCAGCGCATCGAGGGAGCGACCGGCGAGCTGCCGCTGCGCAAGGTCGACCTGCGCGACGCCGCCGACCGTGCCGGCGCCATGCTCGAGCCGTTGCTCGACGCGCGCGGCGTGACGCTGCTCGTGCGCGGCAAGGCGCCCCGGGTGCTGGGCGACGTCGACCGCCTGCAGCAGGTCGTCGCGAACCTCATCGACAACGCGAGCCGATTCGTAGGCGAGGGCGGCCACGTCTGGGTCGACCTCGGCACGGAAGGGCCAGACGCCGTGCTCGCGGTGTCGGATGACGGCCCGGGGATCCCGGAGGCCGACCTCGCGCGGCTCTTCGACCGCTTCTACAAGTCAGACTCCAGCCGCATGCGCAGCGGCGGTGCCGGGCTCGGGCTCGCGATCGTGCGCGCCATCGTCACCGCGCACGGCGGCACGATCGAAGCCGAGAACCTCCCCGACGCCGGCTCGCGCTTCACCGTGCGCCTCCCCGCCCTTCCGGCCTAGCGGCGAGCCCTGCTGCGCCGCCGGTGCCCGGGCCCTAGACGCCCCGCGCGCGGCGCACGGCCGCAGCCACCGCGACAGCGGCGACGGCCTTGGCGATGTCGATCGCAGCGAACGGCAGCGCACCGGCGACCAGTGCCTGGCCGAGAGTGAGGTTCGCGACGACGGCGAGCTGGGCGACGCCGAACGCGTAGACCAGCAGCACCGTCAG
>CAZCRB010000038.1:3217-14476 GCA_964500985.1 uncultured Eubacteriales bacterium | reverse complement strand
AGGAGATGAGCGGCATGACGCGCCAGAACGCCGACAACTCCCGCCAGGCCGATGCGATGGCCCGCGAGGCCCAGACCATCGCCGCCCGCGGCGTCTCGTCGGTCCAGGACATGCAGACCGCGATCGGCCAGATCAAGAACACGTCTGACCGTACCGCCAAGATCATCAAGACGATCGACGAGATCGCCTTCCAGACCAACCTGCTCGCCCTCAACGCCGCGGTCGAGGCGGCGCGGGCCGGCGAGGCCGGCAAGGGCTTCGCGGTCGTGGCCGAGGAGGTCCGCGCGCTCGCGCAGCGCTCGGCCGAGGCCGCCAAGAACACCTCGGAGCTCATCGAGGAGAGCCAGGTCAGCGCGAACAAGGGCGTCGACGTGACCGCCCAGGTCGCCGGCATGCTCGAGCAGATCGACACCTCGGTCGGCCGCGTCACCCAGCTCGTGGGCGAGATCGCCGCCGCGAGCGAGGAGCAGGCCCAGGGCATCGACCAGGTCAACATCGCGACCGCGCAGATGGACCGCGTGACGCAGGCCAACGCCGCCAACGCCGAGGAGAGCGCCAGCGCCAGCGAGGAGCTCTCCGCACAGGCGCGCGAGCTCGCCGACATGGTCGCCGTGTTGATCCGCACGGTCCGCGGCAAGAACGCCGTGGTCGACATCGACTTCGACGGCGGCCGCGCCAAGTCCGGCGGCGCGTCGCCCCTGCGGCGCCCCCACGCGATCGGCACCGCGGCCCGGATGCCGCGCGTGTCCGCCCCCGAGACCGTCCTGCCGCTCGACGACGAGGACCTCGCGGACTTCTAGTCCGCCACGAGCCGATGACGACAGCCGTGATGAACAAGCCGACATTCGACCGGATCCGTGGGATCGTCTACGACTCCGCCGGTATCTCGCTGTCCGAGCGCAAGGAGGCGCTGGTCTCGGCGCGCGTGGGCAAGCGGATGCGCGCTCTCGGCATCGTCGACTACGAGGCGTACCTCGCCTACCTCGACGAGAACCCCGGCGAGATGGTCGGGCTGCTCGACTCGATCTCGACCAACGTCACCAGCTTCTTCCGGGAGCCGCACCACTTCGAGTTCCTCGCCGAGGAGGTCGCGGCGGCCTACGAGGCGGGCCAGCGCCGCTTCCGCTTCTGGAGCGCGGCGTGCTCGACCGGAGAGGAGCCGTACTCGCTGGCCATGGTGCTCAAGGAGACGCTGCCGTTCTCGGACGTGGATGCGCGCGTGCTTGCGACCGACATCTCGACCGAGGCGCTCGCGAGCTGCCAGGCGGCCACCTACCTGCCCAAGCACGTGGCGCCCGTCCCCGAGCAGCTGCGCAAGCGCTGGTTCGTGAGGCGTGGACGCGGCGAGAACGTCGCGTGGGAGGCTGCCCAGCCGCTGCGCGAGATGGTGGTCTTTCGTCGGATGAACCTCTCGGCGCCGCCGTTTCCGATGAACGGTCCGCTCGACGCGGTGTTCTGCCGCAACGTGATGATCTACTTCGACGACGCGGTGCGGGTGCGCCTCCTCGACGAGATCCACCGGCTGCTCAAGCCCGGCGGGCTTCTCGTGGTCGGTCACGCAGAGTCGCTCGCCGGCATGATCAGCGACTTCAAGTACGTCCGCCCGTCGATCTACCGGAAGGTGTGACACGGCGATGGAGACCGTCGTGGGCATCTCGGAGTACGTGGTCTCGGCGGATCCCGAGGCGACGCTCGTCACGTACTCGCTCGGCAGCTGCATCGGGCTGGCGCTGCACGACCCGGTGGCCGGCGTCGGCGGGCTCTTGCACGCGATGATGCCCTCGAGCCGCTCGAACCCTGACAAAGCGGCCGACAACCCCGCGATGTACACCGACACCGGCGCGCAGGAGATGCTCCAGGCGCTGTTCGACCTGGGGGCCACGCGCTCGAATCTCGTGGCAAAGGTCGTGGGTGCCGCTTCACAGCTCGACGAGGGTCAGCTGTTTCGGATAGGCGAGCGCAACTACGCGGTCGCCCGCAAGGTGTTGTGGAAGAACGGCGTCCTCATCGCCGCGGAAGACGTGGGGGGACGCTCGTCGAGGACCGTGTATCTGAGCGTCGGGAACGGCCGCACGCTCGTCAAGTCCGAGGGCGCGGTCACAGAACTCTAGTCAGCGCAGGAAAGGGATCTCACATGGCGTTCAACATTCTCGTGGTCGACGACTCGGACGTTATCCGGGCGATGATCGGCCGGACGTTGCGGCTCGCGCAGGTGCCGGTCGGCACGCTGTACGAGGCGTCCAACGGCAAAGAGGCCCTTTCGGTCCTGAGTGAGTCCTGGATCGACCTCGTGCTCGCCGACATCAACATGCCCGTCATGAACGGCGAGGAGATGATCGAGCGGATGCGCCTCTCGCCCGACATCGCCGACGTGCCGGTGGTTGTCGTCTCCACCGAGGGCGCCACCGAGCGGGTCGACTCGATGATGGCCGCCGGCGTGGCGGCGTGGGTCCGCAAGCCGTTCACGCCCGAGGAGATCCGCGACGTCATCGCCCGCGTCACCTCGACGTGGCCGCCGACCGAGGAGCAGCACGCGCACCTCGACGCCGTCATCGGGCCGGTCCTTGAGACCTTCGCCTACGTCTTTCCCGAGGCGGTCAGCCGCGACGAGGTGACCGATCCCGGCGAGGAGATCGTGAGCGCGACGATCACCTTCAGTGGGGCGGCGAGCGGGACGATGATGCTGTGCGCGCCGTCGGACCTGTGCGTCGAGCTGGCGGCCAACATCCTCGGTCTGGACGCCGCCGACGCGGACGCCCACCTGCGCGGCGCCGACACGCTCGGTGAGGTCGCCAACATCACCGCCGGTCACCTTGCCACGCGCATCGAGCCCAGCCGGCAGACCGACCTGTACCCGCCGGTCGTGCAGCGCATGGACCGCGCCGAGTGGACCCGCATGTCCGCGTCGGCCGGCACCCGCGCCTACGTCGTCGAGGACCGGCCGTTCCTGGTGTCGCTCGGGCTGCGGCCCGCGAAGGCATCCTAGCGCCCGGTGACGACTCGAGACCCGCACAGCGGACGGCGCCCGATCCGGGTGCTCGTCGTTGACGACTCCGCGCTCGTCCGTCGCATCCTCGCGCGCGAGCTCGAGGCGCACGGCGACATCCGTGTCGTCGCGAGCGCTCCCGACCCGTATGCCGCGCGCGACAAGATCGTGGAGTGCGAGCCCGACGTGCTCACCCTCGACCTCGAGATGCCGCGCATGGACGGCATCACCTTCCTGCGCAAGCTCATGCGGTTCCATCCGATGCCGGTAGTCGTCGTCTCGTCGCTGACGCCCGCCGGCAGCGAGTTGGCGCTCGAGGCGCTCGAGGCCGGCGCGGTCGACGTACTCGCCAAACCCGGGCCCTCGTACAGCGTCGGCGACATGGCCGCGCAGCTCGTCGAGAGCGTGCGGGCCGCCGCCGGTGCGCGCGTGATCCCCGGCGGACCCGCCTCGGCGCCCGCTCCGACCCGGCTCTCGATGACGAGGACGACCAACCGGGTCGTCGCGATCGGCGCCTCGATCGGCGGCACGCGCGCGCTCCAAGACGTGCTCAGTGTCTTGCCGGCCGACGCCCCCGGAATCGTCATCGCCCAGCACATGCCGGAGAACTTCACCGCGCAGTTCGCAGCGCGGCTACGCGAGGTCTGCGCCGTGGACGTCTGCGAGGCCCGCAACGGCGATCGCGTACACCCCGGGCGCGCGCTGATCGCTCCGGGCAACCGCCACCTCGTGCTGCGCCGTGATGGCGCCGCCTATCACGTCGAGGTGCGCAGCGGCCCCTTGGTCTCCGGCCACCGCCCCTCGATCGACGTGTTGTTCAAGTCGGTCGCCCGCTACGCGGGGCGCAACGCCGTCGGCGTGATCATGACCGGCATGGGCCACGACGGTGCGGCAGGGCTCAAGGCGATGGCGCAGGCCGGTGCCGCGACGTTGGCGCAGGATGAGGCGACGAGCGTGGTCTTTGGCATGGCCAACGAGGCGATCGGCCTCGGGGCGGTCAAAGAGGTCGTCTCGCTGCCGTCGCTCGCGTCCCGGATCCTCTCGCTGTCTCAGGAGTGACTGCCCGGCTGCCGATACCACTGATACCGCCTGTCGCACGGGAACACTGACAGCGCGTGGTCTGGGTGGACAGCCAAGGGGGCAACCGTGGAAAGATCGATCCCGAGCCATCGGGAGCGGGCTGAACTGGTCGAGGGCCTCGTCGATGCCGTCGGCGGGGTGGTCTGGGAGTTCGACTGGTCCACGGGTGCCTTCACCTTCGTCAACGGCGCGGCCGAACAGCTACTCGGCTACACCCGCGATGAGTGGCTCGAGCCCGGCTTCTGGGTCTCTCGTCTCTATCCCGACGACGCGGACTGGGCAGCCAACTACTGCGTACGCGCCACTGAAGACCGGCGCGACCATGACTTCGAGTACCGCATGGTGCGCAAGGACGGCGAGGTCATCTGGGTCCGAGACATCGTCTCGGTCGACAAAGCACGTGGCTTGGACGGCCGTCTGCGCGGGCTGCTGATCGACATCACCGCGCAAAAGGCGGCCGAGGCCGAGTACGCCCGCAAGGCCGAGGAGTTCGACGCGGTGGTGCGCGTCTCGCGCGACCTGTACTTCCGCGTCGATCCCGACGACGTCGTCCGGGCGTTCACCGCCTACTCCGAGGATGCGCTCTACGCACCGCCTGCGGTCTTTCTCGGCAAGCGGCTCGAAGACGTGGTCCCGCCTCAGATGTCCGATCGCGTGGGCGGCTGCATCGCGGAGGCGCGCCGCACGGGAGCGATGCGCGTGATGGAGTACGAGCTGCCCGTGGGCGGGTCGACTCAGTACTGGGAGGCACGGATCCTGCCCCTCGATGCCGGACACGTGGCCGCCATCGCGCGCGATGTGACCGTCCGAACCGTCGCCGAGCTCGCGGTCCGCGAGTCCGAGCAGCGGTTCCGCAACATGGTGGAGCAGTCTCCGTTCGGGATGCACTTCTACCGGCTCGAAGGCGGCGACCTCATCTTCGGCGGCGCCAATCCGGCCGCCGATGAGATGCTCGGCGTCTCGCATCGAGAGCTGGTCGGCCGCACCATCGAGGAGGCGTTTCCCGGCCTCGCCGGTACCGAGATCCCCGACATCTACGTGCGGCTGGCCGCCGAGGGCGGCACCTGGCAGGCAGAGGACGTCAGCTACGAGCAGGGCGACATCGCGGGCGCCTTCGAGGTGACCGCGTTTCACATCTCGGACGACGAGATGGCCGTCGCGTTCCGAGACATAACAGAGCGCAAGGTGGCGCAGCACCGGGAGAGCACCTACAAAGCACGCCTGTCGGCCATGGCCGCCGACCTGACGGTCACCGAGGACCGCGAGCGCCGTCGCCTCGCCGAGGAGCTCCACGACCGGGTGGGCCAGCCGCTGGCCGTCGCCCGCATGATCCTCGCCGGCGCAACCGCCGCCGCCGACCCCGCGCTGGCGGCCGACGTGGCCAAGGCGAGCGCACTGCTCGAAGACGCGATTCGCGAGGCGCGCACCATCACGACGGTGCTCGCGCCCCCCGTGCTCTACGAGCTCGGGCTCGCCGCGGCGCTGCGCTGGTGGTGCGAGGACGCCGAGCGGATCTACGGGACCCGTATCAGCCTGGACGGCGCCGTCGATGAGTCCGGCATCTCCGACGAGTCCAAGATGATGTTGTTCAGGGCGGTTCGCGAACTCGTGATGAACGTGGTCAAGCACGCCGAGACCGACGAGGCGTGGGTCGTGCTCGGCGGAGACGATTCCTGGCTCTCGGTCACCGTCGAGGACCACGGAGCCGGCTTCGACCCCGACGCGGCCACCGGCGGGACGGGCGACTCGGGATTCGGGCTGTTCAGCATCCGCGAGCGGCTCCCGCATCTGGGAGGGCGCTTCGAGATGATCAGCTCGCCGGGCGAGGGGACTCAAGTGACGCTGTGGGTGCCCCGGGCCGCCGCGCCCGCCTGAGCGCCACCATCGCCGGTCCCTGCGCTAGACTCGGGTGCGGCGCCATCCGGCGCCACCGCAGACGAAGCGTTGGGGGTCGTTGTGCACGCTGACGAGACGTACATGGCCATGGCCCTCGAGGAGGCCGTCTACGCCGCCGACCTCGGCGAGGTGCCGATCGGGGCCGTCGTGGTCTGCGATGGTGCGGTGGTTGCGCGGGCGCACAACCGGCGCGAGATCGACCACGACCCGGCGGGCCACGCCGAACTCATCGCGATCCGCGAGGCCGCGGCCAAGCTCGGGCGCTGGCGTCTCTCGGACTGCACGGTCTACGTCACCCTCGAGCCCTGCCCGATGTGCGCCGGGCTCATGCACCAGGCGCGCATCGCCCGGTGCGTGTACGCCGCGCCCGATCCCAAGGCCGGGGCGCTCGGCACGCTCTACGATCTGTCGAGTGACGAGCGGCTGAACCACCGTTTCGCGGTATCTTCCGGGTGTCTCGAGGCGCAGGCAGCGGAGCTGTTGCGCTCGTTCTTCCGTCGCCTGAGGGAGGAGAAGGGCTGATGTCCGTGCTGACCGCCGCGCCGCTCGCCGCACCGCCCACCCCATCGCGCCGCGCCGCGTTCGCGCTCGCCACGCTGCTGCTGGCGGTCTTCATTCTGTGCGCGCCGGTGGCAGCGTTCGCCGAGGACTTCACGATCGACTCGGTCGACGTGCAGGCCCAGGTGGCGCCGGACGGCAGCATGGCCGTCACCGAGACGCGCGCGATGTCGTTCAACGGTGACTTCTCGCGCGTCTACTGGATCTTGGACAAGGCGGACTCCGCAGGCATCGAGATCGTCTCGGTGGGCGACACCAACGGCGACTACGCCCCGACCGGCGACCCCGCGGCCATCGAGAACAAGTCGCTCAGGGTGCCGGGCACCTACGTGGTGCGCGACACCGCAGACGCGGTCGAGGTGCACGTCTTTCACGATGCGGCGAACTGGTCACGAACGTTCGTGCTCAAGTATCGGGTGCTCGGCGCGGCCAAGCGCTACGCCGACACCGGTGAGCTGTACTGGAAGCTGATCGGAGACGGCTGGGCGGTCCCGACCGCGGACTTCTCGGCGGTGGTACGCGTCGACGGCGTGACGTCCGCTGACCAGGTCAAGGCGTGGGCACACGGGCCGCTGACGGGCAACGTCGCGATCGAGCCGGACGGCGCGGTCACGCTGACGGCGCCGGATGTGCCCGCCAACACCTTCGTCGAGGTGCGCGAGCTGTTCCCGGCCAGCGCGATACCCGCAGCACCCCTTATCGATCGCCCGCGCGTCGACGAGGTCCTGGCCGAAGAGAAGGGGTTTGCCGAGGAGGCCAACGCCGCTCGGACCAGGGCGCGCGTCTACGTCGTGTTGTGGGGAGTCGCACCGGGGCTGCTCGCGCTCGCCGCGCTGGCCTTCGCCATCTGGGCGTTTTTCGCCCACGGCAAGGAGTTCAAAGGCGAGTTCCAGGGCGAGTACTGGCGAGAGGACCCCGACCCCACGCTCCCGCCCGCGGTCGTGGGAGCGCTGTGGCGCTTTGGAACGGTCACCAACGAGGACATCGGCGCCACGCTGATGGACCTCGCCGACAAGGGCGCCGTGACGATGACCCCGCTCACCGAGCAGAAGGGCGGCCTCGCCGGCGTCTTTGGCGGGACCTCGCAGACCTATCGGCTCGCGCTCGAGCCCTCCAAGGACGACAAGATCGGTGCGCTCGACCGCAAGCTCGTCACGCTGCTGTTCGAGACGGTCGCCGCCGGCGGCGACCTGGTGCTGGACCGGATCAAGGACTACGCCAAGGCCCACCCCAAGGAGTTCACCACCGAGGTCCAGGCATGGAAGGACGCCGCCGAGATGGAGGCTGATACGCGCGGGTACTTCGATGGCGCGAGCTGGAGCTGGCAGGTGGGCATGTACGTGCTCGCGGTTGCCGTCTTCGCGCTCGGCTTCTGGGCCGCCATCGCCACGTCGTCGTTCTGGCCGGTGCTCGCGCCCGCGCTGTGCGCGGCCGGTATCGCCGGCTTGGCGACGCAGATGCGCCGGCGCAGCGCGGAGGGCAACGAGCTGTTCCTGAAGTACCAGGCGCTGCGCAACTACCTGCGCGACTTCAGCCGACTCGAAGAGGCGCCGCCCCAGTCGGTCATCCTGTGGAACCGCTTCCTCGTGCTCGCCGTCGTGTTCGGCATCGCCGACGAAGTCATCAAGCAGCTCCAGGTCACGATGCCGCAGGTCGTCGCCGACCCGGCGTTCCAGACGAGCTACTGGTGGGTCTACGGCGGCTCGTACGGGCACTCTCCCGTGTCGGACGTGACCACCTCGTTCTCCAGCGCGGTGCAGGTGGCCACGAGCCAGATGTCCTCGGCCTCGGGCGGCGGGGGCGGGTTCTCCGGCGGCGGGGGCGGCGGCGGGGGCGGAGGCGGCGGCGGGGCGGACTGACCCGCACCGGCGCATGTCTCAGCACTGTTGGTGACCCCGGTCACACACGAGCGAGTACGATGTCATGACCTGCTATAACGTTTCGGCGCGTTTGCCGATGAATACCGGGTACGCACTGCAACGGCGAGCACACGAGGAGGGACGCAACCGATGAGCCGAGCACTGCCGTTCGTTGCCGCGAGCCTGTGCGCCGCGTTGCTGAACCCCGCCTTCGCCGCGGCCGCTGAGCCCGCCGCCGGTCCGTCACCGCTGCGCCTCGGCGTGAGCCTCGTGGGGCTCGTGGTCGCCGTGGTGCTGCTCCTCGAGGCGCTCGCGGTTCGTAAAGTCGCGCTCGGCGGCGCCATCGCCGAACGCATCTCCTACGTGATCCTCGCCATCGTGTGCCTGGCGGCCTCCGCGGTCGCGCAGTGGACGCAGAACTTCGTGCAGGGCATCACGCTGCAGCAGACCCAGCTCGCCTCGGAGCTTCTCGTGATCGTCGCGATGGCGCTGCTGGCGGCGTACTTCTACAGCGTGCGCTCCGCGATGCAGCGCTACCTCAAATCCATGACCGGTGGCCAGCAGCTCGATTCCGAGGATTCAGACGAGACGGAGGGCCGCTAGTGCCCAACCTGCTCGCCGAGAGGATCGAGGAGACGCTGCGGCCCGTCATCGGGACGGTGCTGGCGAGCGTCTCCGTCGATGTTGAGAGCAAGCGCATCGGCAAGTCGCCCGACACGATCGCGCGCGAGGACCTGCCGGTCATCTCGGACAACCTCGTGGCCGCCCTGCGTCTCGTGGTGGGGCAGGACATGGCGCAGGCCGCGGCGACCAAGGTGCGCGACCTGGCGTAACGCCGACCATGTTCGTGGATGTGCTCGAGCCCTCAGTCGGACAGGCTCTGCTCGGCGGCCTTGAGGACGCCCACGCCCGCTGCTCCCGAGGCCAGTGACCGCCACGGATCGATCCCCGAGCGCACCCGCTGCAGCACCCGATCGGTCGTGAGCGTGCGGATGTCCAGCGTATCGGTCAGCTCGTCCCACTCCAGCGGCACGGCCACCGGCGGCCCTCCGAGGAACCGTGTCGAGTACGGGGCGACTGAGCTCGAGGTCTGCGCGTTGCGGACGTAGTCCAGGAAGATGCGGCCGCCGCGCTGCGACTTGGCCATTCGTGGCGTCACGGTCTGCGGGTGCTGTGCGGCGATGCGCTCGGCCAGGGTGCGCGCGAGCGCCCGTATCCGTTCGAAGTCCCAGACCGGCTCGATGGGTGCCACGACGTGCAGGCCCTTGCTGCCCGTGCTCTTCACGAACGGCGAGAACCCGAGGGCGCGCAGCTCGTCGGCCACGATGCGCGCGGTCTCGGCGATCTGCGGCCACGCCACGCCGGGACCGGGGTCCAGGTCGAAGATGATGCGGTCCGGCCGATCGGGATGATCGATGCGGGACGACCACGTGTGGATCTCGGCGCACCCCATCTGGGCGAGCGCCACCAATCCGGCGACCGAGTCGATCCACAGCCACTCGTCGCTCTCGTCATGCGCGGTCAGGGTGTGCGTGAGCGCGTGAACGTCCGGCGGGAGGCCGCGGTCGGGATGTCGCTGGTAGAAGCAGGTGCCACGCCCTTCTCCGACCGGACAGCGGACGAGCGTGAGGGGGCGCTCGCCGACCTCGGGCAGCATCCAGGGCGCGACCGCCTCGTAGTAGCGGGCGAGGGCGAGCTTGTCGAGCGACGACCCGGGAAACAGCCGCTTGGCAGGGTTCGAGATGCGGATGCCGGCGACCGAGCCATCGCTCTCGCGCGGCACGTCGGCCTCCGGCGCCACCTCGGGCGGGCTCTCCGGGTGCTCGCGCACGACGAGGCGGGGGTCCTTGTCCTCGCGCAGGCCGAGGAAGACGGGCTGGCGGAGGCGACCGTCGGAGGTCCACTCGAGGAAGCGGACCTGCGCCACCAGGTGTGGGGCGACCCAGGTGAGCCGGCGCCCCTCGGCAGGTACCGTACCGGCGAAGGGGGCCTCATCGACGACGAGTGGCTCGAGCTGTCGCGCGACGGAATCGAGATCGCGCTCAGAGAACCCGCTGCCGACCCGCCCGGCGTACGTGAGCGAGCCCGCCTCGTCGTAGTAACCCAGCAGCAGCGCACCGAAGCCGGCGCGGGACCCCTCCGGGGAGGTGTAGCCGCCGACCACGAACTCCTGGGCGCGCTTGCACCGGGTCTTGAGCCATGTCCGCGTGCGGCCTGTGGGGTACGGCGCCGAGGCGCGCTTGGCCACCACGCCCTCGAGTCCCTGGGCGCACGCGGCCTCGAACAGCGCGGGCGCGTCGCCGTCCACCTCGTGCGCGTAACGGATCGGGCCGTCCTCGGGTTCGTCGGCCAGCAGGGTGGCGAGCAGCTCCTTGCGCCCGGTGGTGGGCAGGCTGCGCACGTCGTAGCCGTTCAGCTGCAGTAGGTCGAACGCCACCAACACGATGGCGTCGGGGTCCGAGCCGAGCGCCTTTTGCAGCGACCCGAAGTCGGAGACTCCGCGCTCGTCGAAGACGACCGCCTCGCCGTCGAGCAGCGCGTCGGTGCAGGGGAGCGCCGCGGCCGCCTTCGCGATGCGCTCGAAGCGCTTGGTCGCGTCCTCACCGCTGCGCAGGTAGACGCGCGCGTCCCCCTCGCGCACCGCGACGGTCACCCGGTACCCGTCGTACTTGATCTCCGCGAGCCACTCACTGCCCGCCGGCGGTTGCGGTACCAGGGTGCACAGCGCGAGCTCGGGCGGGCCGTCGTATGCGGCGGCGTGCGCCGTGCCCGCGACCGCGACCGCGCCGGTGGTCGCGACGGCGGGCGGGTCTGCCCCGGCCGGCTCGCCCACGGCCGGCTCGCCTGCGGCGACCTGCTCGATGGTGCGGCCGCTGACGG
>CAZCRB010000038.1:0-3117 GCA_964500985.1 uncultured Eubacteriales bacterium | reverse complement strand
GCGGCGACCTGCTCGATGGTGCGGCCGCTGACGGCGCTTTCGGGCCGGGCGGAGACCACGTCGTACTCCTCGTGCGCCCGGACGTGCTCGTCGCGTTCCTTGATGAGCAGCCAGTTCTCGTTGCGGTCCTTGGGGCGGGGCTTGAGCCGCACGAGCACCCAGTTGCCGACGAGCTTGTGTCCGTGCAGCGTGAACTTGAAGTCGCCTTTCGCGAGACCGGCGTGGGCGTCTCCGAGCGGCTCCCACGTCCCCTCGTCCCACACGATCACGGTGCCGCCGCCGTACTCGCCGGCGGGGATGGTCCCCTCGAAGCCCGCGTAGTCCAGCGGATGGTCCTCGACGTGGATGCCGAGGCGCTTGTCGTGCGGGTCGAGCGAGGGCCCCTTGGGCACCGCCCAGGACAGCAAGACACCGTCGAGCTCGAGGCGAAAGTCGTAGTGCAGCGACGAGGCCGCGTGCTTCTGCACCACGAAGCGCAGCGCGCCGCCGCTCTCGGCGCCGCCCGTCGGTTCGGGGGTCTTGGCGAAGTCGCGTTTGCGCTGGTACTCGTCGAGGGGCATCTCGCGTGCGCCGGTCTAGGAGCCGCTGGCCGCACGGTCGCGCCGCGCGTCCTCGACCGAGCGCTTGAGCAGCGTGGCGATGTCGATGACCGTCGCGGGCGCCTGGACGGGCTCCTCGGCGATCTCGACCGCCTCGCCCTCGGCCTTGCGGGCGATCAGCGCGAGCAGGTCGTCGTGGTAGGTGTCCCGGTAGCGCTGTGGCTCCCACGCGCTCTCGATGGTCGCGACCAGCTGCTCGGCCAGCGCCATCTCGGCGTCGGTGACGCCGAGCGCGGCGAGGTCGGAGCCGGGCACCTCGAGCTCGGTGGCGTCGCGCAACTCGTAGGGCCAGCGCAGGACCTCGAGGACGAGGTGCTCACCGTCGGGGACGATCGCGGCGAGCCGCTGGCGGGTGCGGATGACGATCTGTGCCACGGCCACCCGGTCGGCTCGCACGAGCGCCTCACGCAGCAGCGCGTAGGCCTTCTCGCCGGGCTTCTCGGGGACGAGGTAGTACGGCGCGTCGAAGTACTCGCGCGGGATGTCGTCGGCCTTGACCGCTCCCATGACGTCGATGGTCTGCGTGGCGCGCACGTTGGCGGAGCGGAAGTCGTCGTCGGTGACGGTGACCCACCGGCCATCGGCGAGCTGGTACCCCTTCACGATCCGATCCCAGGGCACCTCCTCGCCGGAGCTGTTCACGCGCTTGTTGTGCACCGGTGAGAGGTCAGCCGAGTCGAGCAGCTTGAACGAGAGTTCCTTGGGCGCGACCGCCGCGAACACCCCCACCGGGATCGTGACGAGTCCGAACGAGATCGTGCCCTTCCAGATCGCCCGTGGCATCCGAGTCCCCTATGCGCCGAGGCCGAGCCAGCGGCCCGCGTAGTACCCTGCGAGTGCGACGACCGAGTTGAGCGTCGTGCCCCAGACCATGTCGATCACCGAGACCTGCCACGCCCATCCCTGTATTGTGGCGAGGTTGGTCAGGTCGTAGGTCGCATACGCGAGCAGGCCGAACAGCGCGCCACGCCACACCGCCCCGAGGACGGCGCCCTCCTGGAGCCCGGGGATGACGGCGAGCGCGAGGATGCCTACGACGTAGAACAGGTAGAACGCCGCGGCGACCGGCAGGTTGGGAGTCGGCGAGAGCAGGTCGCCAAGGTAGGGCTGGTAGATGCGGCTCGTCGCCGTCGACAGCCAGATGAAGTCCAGTGCGAAGAACACCACGGTCGTGATGCCGTAAAGCGCTGCGAGCTTGCCAAAAGACACGGGGGCCTCCTGCGTCGGCGGTATGGTCACATCCGGTGTTTTCCCGTTGTCGCGGAAGCTCGCTCGCCCGCGCGCAACAACATTAAGAAGAATCTGCGCTTAAACGCGGCATATACGCTGAAGTGGAACCGCGCACGCGCCGATATACGACAGACATGCTGCAACGTCGGAGGTATTCGGGCTTGAAGAGCAACACCACACTGAGAACCCGCTTGATGCTGAGCTTCCTCATCGCATCCATCGTTCCGCTGATCATCGCGGTGGCGGTCGCCGTGCCGTGGTACCAGTCGTCGATCAAGCAGGAGGCGCAGCGCACGCTCGACACGCGAGCGACGGTGGCGCACGAGCTCTTCAACGAGACCGTGAGCGATCGCGGCGGCCAGGTGTCGGCCATCGCCCGGGGCTTCCGCGACCAGCGCATCCGTGACCCCAAGAACCTCTCAGGCGAGCTCAAGCGCCAGGCGGTTCTTCTGGACATGTCCTACCTGCTCTGGGTCGACCGCAACGGGGTCGTTCGCAGCTCCACTGCGGGCGAGATCGGCCACACGATGGACTGGCCGCAGGTCCTCAAGGCCGCGCAGTCCGGCGAGACGACCTCCTTTGTGAGTATCGCGCCCGTCACCGAGCTCGTCTCGCTCGGCGTCGCCAAAGAGCTCGATCTGCCGCTCAAAGAGACTGAAGGCGGAAGCGCCACCGGCAGTGAGATATCAGGCGCGCTCTCCGTCGTCGGCGTCGCTCCGGTCACCGACGCGAGCGGGCAGCGGCTCGGGACCCTCGTTGGCATAAAGACGCTGAAGAAGGACTACGGATTCGTCGATTCGGTCGTCGCCAAGGTCGGCGGCGTGGCCACCGTGTTCCAGAACGGCGTGCGCGTCGCGACGACCGTGCGCACGCCCGACGGCAAGCGGGCGACCGGCACGGCCGTCTCGGACAAGGTGCGCGCAGCCGCTCTCGAGACCGGCAAGCCCTACCGGGGCGAGGCGTTCGTCGTGAACAAGCCGTTCCTGGCCGCCTACGATCCGCTCTTCGACTCGGCGGGCAACGTGGTCGGCATGCTCTTCGTCGGGCTCGACATGGCTCCCTACAATCAGGCGTCGCTCAACTTCGGGCTCGCCATGCTGGCGGTGCTCGTGCTCGGGACGGTCATCGCGGTCGTGTTCGCCGTCATCGCCTCGGCACAGCTCGCTGCCCCGATCGCCGCGGTGAGCACGGCTGCCGAGCGTGTCGCCGGCGGCGACCTGACGGTCACCGTCCCGACCAAGGGCTTCAGAGAGGCCCAGACGATGGGCATGGCGTTCAACAGCATGAC
>CAZCRB010000037.1:0-14632 GCA_964500985.1 uncultured Eubacteriales bacterium | reverse complement strand
GCGATCACGAGCAGCACCACGTCGACGCCGGTCGCGCCGGCGACCATCTGCCGCACGAACTTCTCGTGACCGGGGACGTCGACGACCCCGACGGTCCGGCCACTCGGCAGGTCGAGGCGCGCGAAGCCGAGCTCGATGGTGATGCCGCGGTCCTTCTCCTCCTTGAGCCGGTCGGGATCGGTTCCCGTCAACGCGTGGATGAGCGAGGACTTGCCGTGGTCGATGTGCCCGGCGGTACCGAGAACGAGCGAGGGGGCAGCGGCCATGCGTCAGGCCTCCGCGGCGGCCCGGGCCAGCGCTTCGAGAACCTCGTGCTCCTCGCTCGGTGCGAGCGTGCGCGGGTCGATGAGCAGGCGCCCGTCGGCGATCCGCGCGATGACGTGCGGCTCGCCGTGCCTCAGGCGCGACTCGAGCTCGCCGACGCTCGTGAACTGGGGCTCGACGGCGACGACGACGGTGGGGATGTCGGCCATCGGCAGCGCTCCCCCTCCGGCGCGCGAGACGTCATCATGCGTCCCGGTCAAGTACGCGCCCGGCACCGCGCGCGCGATCTCCGCCGAGAGGCGGGCGGCCCGCTCGGCCATCTCGGCTTGGGGTGCCGAGAGCATGCGCAGCGTGGGGATCTCGGCGCGTGCGCGCTCGGGATCGAGGTAGAGCCGCAGCGTCGTCTCGAGCGCGGCGAGCGTCATCTTGTCGAGGCGCACCGCGCGCGCCAGCGGGTGCTTCTTGAGCGCGGCGATCACGTGGTACTTGCCGCACAGGATGCCCGCCTGCGGGCCGCCGAGCAGCTTGTCACCCGAGCAGGTCACCACGTCGGCACCGGCGGCGACACTGTCGCCGACGGTCGGCTCGCCGTGCAGCCCCCACTGCCTCAGGTCCACGAGCACGCCCGAGCCCTGGTCCTCCATGACCGGCACGCCGTGGCGCGCGCCGAGCTCGACGAGCTCGGCCAGCGAGACCTCTTCGGTGAAGCCCACCACGCGGTAGTTGCTCGTGTGGACCTTCATGAGCAGGCCGGTGGCCGGCGTCAGGGCGTTCTCGTAGTCGCGCAGGTGCGTCTTGTTGGTGGTGCCGACTTCGACCATCGTCGCGCCCGACTCGGCCATCACGTCCGGGACGCGGAACGAGCCGCCGATCTCGACGAGCTGGCCGCGGCTGACGATGGCCTGCTTGCCGCGCGCGAGGCCGGCGAGCGCGAGCATGACCGCCGCGGCGTTGTTGTTGACCGCCATGGCGGCCTCGGCGCCGGTCAGGCGGCAGATGAGCGACTCGACGTGGGTGTGCCGGCTCCCCCGCTCCCCGCTGTCGACGTCGTACTCGAGCGTCGAGTAACCCTTCGCGACCTCGGCGACCGCGGCGACCGCGTCGGCCGCGAGCGGCGAGCGGCCGAGGTTGGTGTGCACCACGATACCGGTCGCGTTGATGACGCGGCGCAGCGAATGGCGGGCGCGGGCGGCTGCGAGCGCGACCGCGTGCCCGGCGACGGCGTCGGCCGACACGTCGGCGTCGCGGCCGGCCAGCACCTCGGCACGCGCCGTGTCGATGGCCTCGCGCACGGACTCGACCACGAGCGCCCGCGGCATCGTCTCGGTCAGGGCCGCGAGGTCGGAGCGCTCGAGCAACGCGTCGACTTTGGGAAGCTGCCTGAGCAGCGCATTGGTATCCATGTCACAGATTGTATCCGAGCCACCGCCCGCTGAGGTGCGTGCTAGGCTGACGGCACGTGACCGGACGATCCCGAGGAGCCCCGATGAGCACCGTGATCCTGCAGACCGAGCGCCTCGAGCTGGTCGAGTGGACCGGTTCGGACAGCGAGCTCGATGCGTTTCGCGTGCTCGCCCGCGATCCCGAGGTCCTGCGCTTCATCACGGGCGGCGCGCCGATGCCCGACGAGCAGGTGCGCGACTTCATCGACCGTCAGATCACCTGCCAGCGCACGGCCGGCTGGAGCCGCTGGGCCCTCAGGCTGCGCGCCCCGGCGGCCGGCGAGCCCGCGGGCGTGGTCGGCTTCTGCGGGCCCGGCTGCACCTTCGCGCCCGACGTCGAGATCGGCTGGTGGCTGCACCGCGACCTGTGGAACAAGGGCCTGGCGACGGAAGCGGCGCGCGCCGCCGTCTCGTACTGCTTTGCGACCGTCGGCTTCGAGCGGCTGATCTGTTGCGTCCACCCGCAGAACGCGGCGTCGCTCGCCGTCGCCGGCAAGGTGGGGTTCGTCGCGCACGGCGAGGTCGAGTTCCGCGGGATGACGATCATCCGCCACGAGCAGCTCAATCCCCTCCCGCCGGCGGCACCGGACCCGCGGTTCAAACGGGATTGCGCGGGACTGCGCTAGGCAGGCATACTGTGCGGAAAATCCTGAGCGCACCCTAGGAGCACACGATGCCCTTCGCCCAGTGGGACCACTCGCTCGAGACGGGCGATGTCCGGGTCGACACCCAGCACAGGCAGCTGTTCTCGCTCGTGAACGACTTGCACGACGCGGTCGTGGAGCAGCGCGCCCAGGAGCTCATCGAAGAGGTGCTATACCGGATGATGCACTACGCCGGCACGCACTTTCGCGACGAAGAAGCACTGATGGCCGAGTGGGACTACCCCGACACCGCCCGGCACCAGATGCTCCATCGCCAGTTCACCAAGGACACCAAGCGCCTCTCCGAGGAGTTCCTCGACGGCGAGCCGATCATGTCGATGACGCTGTCGCTGTACCTGCACGACTGGCTGACCTCGCACATCCTCGGTGAGGACATGCGGCTCGTGGAGCACATCAACATGCGCAAGACGGCGCAGGGCTGCTGAGCGGACCTGCGGTCAGTGACCCGCTGCACCCTCGGTCTCCGAGAGGGACCTATGCGATGGTGACGGTCGCCTCGTCGCCGAGCAGCTTCTCGACCAGTCCGGGCATCGCGCCCACCACGCCCACCGCGAGCTCGTCGGTCAGCCCGTAGAAGTCCAGGCAGGTCCCGCACGCGCTGACCGGCACGCCGGCCTCGACGAGGAGCCGGAGGTCGTCGAGCGAGTCCGAGCCGGTGCAGGCGAGGCGCACGCCGCTGTTGCCCAGCATCACCGCGACGGGCGGCTGCTCGTTGCGGGCGAGCGAGTAGACGAAGTTGCGCAGAAGGATCTTGCCGAGCTGGTCGTCGCCGGATCCCATGCGGTCGGACAGAATGAGTACGCGCTTGCCCACCGTGGCGCCCTCCCATAATCGGGGTTTAGAACACTCTTGCGTCCCGATTATAGTACTGCCGGCGCGGCTCAGAGGACGGTGACGGTCCCCGCGGCCCCGGCGGTCATCCTGCCGATGCGCGCAGCGCGCACGTCGCGCACCTCCAACGCGACCTGCAGCTGATCGGCGGCCTCGGCCGGGATCGAGAGCAGCAGCCCGCCGCTGGTCTGGGGGTCGCAGAGGACGCGCATCCACAGGTCGCGGTCGAGCGGTGAGCACCACAGCGCGAACTCGTCGGCCCAGGCCACGATGTCGGCCGTGCGGCCCGGCACGACGCCCTCGCGCGCGAACTCCACGACACGGTCGAAGACGGGGACGGCCGAGATGTCGATCTCGGCGGCGCACCCGCTCGCCAGCGCCATCTCGTGGAGGTGCCCCGCCAGCCCGAACCCGGTCACGTCCGTCCCGGCGCTGACGCCGCCGACCTCCGCGACCGCCTCGGCGGCGGCCTTGTTCAACGCGGCCATCGACTCGATGACCTCGCGGGCGCCCTGCTCGTCGACGATCCCCCGCTTCAGGGCGGTGCCCCACAGGCCGGTGCCGACGGGCTTGGTGAGGAACAAGACGTCGCCGACCTTGGCGCCGCGGTTGCGCATCACGCGGTCCGGGTGGACGACGCCCATCACGGAGAGCCCGTACTTGGGCTCCTTGTCGTCGATCGTGTGCCCGCCCACGGTGACCGCGCCGGCCTCGGCGACCTTCTCGGCACCGCCGCGGACGACCTCGCCGGCGACCTCGGGCCCGAGCGAGCAGGGAAAGGCGAGCAGGTTCATCGCGGTCAGCGGCGTGCCGCCCATCGCGTAGATGTCGGAGAGCGCGTTGGCTGCGGTGATGCGGCCAAAGTCGTACGGGTCGTCGACGATGGGCGTGAAGAAGTCGACCGTGAGCAGCACGGCGACGTCATCGCTCATGCGGTAGACGGCCGCGTCGTCGCTCGTCTCGAATCCGAGGAGAAGCTCCTCGGTCTCGCCGGGCGCGATGCGGTCCAAAACGGCCTTGAGGTCCTCCGGACCCCACTTGGCCGCTCAACCGGCTTTGGATGAGAGTTGGGTGAGACGCACTCGTTGTTCCATGAACGACAGGTTACCCCAGTCGGGTGCCGGGCACGTCGGCATCGGCCGGGAAGTACGGCGTCGGCAGCGCGAGCAGGAAGCCCTGGCCGTAGCGGACCCCGAGCTTGCGCACCATCGCCAGCTCCTCGGCCGTCTCGATACCCTCGGCCACCAGGTTGGCGCCGAGCCGGTCCGCGAAGACGACGAGCGACTCGATGAGCGAGGCGCGGACCTCGTCGGTGTCGCAGCCGCGGACGAGCGACATGTCGATCTTGAGCCACTCCGGGCGCACCTCGGCGAGGCACTGCAGCGAGCCGTAGCCCGCTCCCGCATCGTCGACGGCGACGCCGAACCCGATCGCGCGGACGAATCCGAGCGTCGAGCGGAACGCGGCGAAATCGGTGATCGCGGTGCGCTCCGTGAGCTCGAGCACGATGCGGGCCGGGTCGATGCCCATGACGTCGGCCGCCACGGAGTCGCGCAGCTGCGGATCGCCGACCGCCTCGGGCTCGATGTTGACGAACAGCAGGCGCCCCTCGGGCATGTCGGCGGCGAGCTGCAGGGCCTTCTTGCGGCAGACGCGCTCGAGGCGCATCACCAGGTCGGCGTCGTAGGCCACCGCGAACAGCTTGTCGGGGCGCTCGAACTCGCTGCCCTCCGGTCCGCGGGAAAGCGCCTCGTACCCGATGACCTGAGAAGTGGTCAGATCGAGAAGCGGGTGGACGAGCGTGTGGATCTGCTCGTTGGCGAGGATCGCACGCAGGCGGGCGACACGGTCGACCGCGTCGGCCGCTTCGCGCTCGTGACTGTCGGCGAGCGCAGCGTCGAGCCCCTCGTACACGAGACGCTCGAGTCGTGACTCCTCGTCGAAACACACGGTCGCCGCGCCCGTGTAGCAGCCGAACTTGCGGAAGATGGCGGGGTCGAGCGACTCGGCCAGCTTCTCGCGCAAGCGCTGCTCGACACGCCGGGCCAACGCGGCGCGGGCGGCGGGATCGATACAGGCCTGCACCCGCGGCGGCGAGAGCACGATGACGAACGCGTTGCCGGAGTTCATGAGCTCGGCGATGACGTCGGAGTCGCGCAGCGTCTCGCCGGCGATCTCGTCCAGCGCGCGGGCCACCTCGCGCATCACGTCGTCGAAGACCCGCCACCCGTAGATCTCCTCGATGCGCGAGTAGCGAACGACGTTGACGAGCAGCAGCGAGACCTCGCCGCGCTCCTCGAGCAGAGACGCGATGCGCGGGAACAGCAGCGGGGTCGTGGGCAACCCGGTCACGGGGTCGAAGAGCAGTTTGCGCAGCTCGGGCTGACGCTCGATGGCGTCGCCGAGTTCAAGCCAGGACTCGAGCAGGAACCGCTGCCCGCTGTGCTCGGTGCCGTCCACACCGACCTCCCATCGCAGGTTCCACCTGGATCGCACGATACCACTGGTGAGCTCGCCGAAGTGTGCGCACGCGCACGGTCCGGCGACGAGCCCTCGTTCTACGCGTAGGTGAGCCGCAACGCCAACACCCCGTTGGGCTCGAGCGGCACGCCGAACACCGTGCCGCCCACCGCGACCGGGGCTCCGCCGCGCACGTCATCGATCGAGGCCACGCGGCGTTCCGTCGACAGCGTGGTGCTGATCTTCTCCGGCGCGTGGTTGAGCAACAGCAAGACGTCGTCGGTCTCGCCCTGGTACAGCGCGACCTCGACGTCCGGATGGCTGCACCCCACCGGTGCACCGCATCCCGCCCCGCGCGCGACCGCGCCGTACACCTCGCGCACGAGCGCCGCCACCGGCGCGGGGGTCGCCCACGGGTCACCTTGGGCGATCGCCCTCTCGAGCGGCGCGGCGACGTACACCGCACGCCCCTGCCCCACCTGGTTCACCGTGAGCAGCGGGCTACCCTTGGAGTCGGTCGCGACGACCGTGGCGGTACCCGAGCCGAGCAGCGCGTAGTTGGGCAGCTCGAAGCGGGTGTCGAAGCTCTGGAGCGACCCGAGCACCTCGTCTTGGGCGACGCGACAGCTCATCGTCGAGCGCGGCCCGCCATCGCCGAGAAACTCCACGCCGAACAGGTCGCGCACGGCCGGGGCCGCGTCGCCGCCGCCGTAGCTCATCAGCAGCGTCCCGCCGCCCTGCACGAACGCGGCGAGGCGCTCCCACGTCTCGTCGGAGAGCGAGAACGCGCTGGGGACCACGAGCACGAGGTTGTCGCCAAAGTCGTCGGCCTCACCGATGACGTTGACCGGCACGTGCGCGCGCTTGGCGATCACGAACGACGCCAGGCACGCCCGCGGGTCGTAGAGTCCCGCCAGAGAAGGCAGCGGCTCGTAGCGCTCGGCGGGCATCACGATCGCCGTGCGCTCGGCGATCGGCACGTGCGTCTTGAGGTCGATGCGAGCAGCGAGCTTCACGAACGTGCGCAGCTCGTCGTAGGCGGGCTTGGTCTCGCCCTCGTCGTCGGCGACGCCCACGAGCGTCTCGAACGGGTCGAGGAAGTACGGTTCCCGGTGCTCGGTGTCCATGTCGCGGAAACGCCGGGCCAGCGCACCGGCCCCCCGGTTGGCGAACGCGGACCACAGGGCGGTTCGGACGTAGGCGGCCTCCTCGGCCGCGGAGGTCTCGAGCGACAGGACGCCGATCTCGTCGGCGAGCACCGGTCGGCCGGTGCGCGCGCAGCGCATGAGAAAGCCGTCGAGGTAGGTCGCCGGACCGCTGGTCAGCGGGCCCTCGGCCGCGTACGCACGATAGGCGGCGGTGACGTGCGAGACCGCGAACTCGCAGGTGGCGATCGCGGCACGCGCGTCCACGCCGGTCGCGCGGAACAGCGTCTCCGGGTCGCAGCCGAGCCCGATGGGGCGCTTGGGATCGAGCTCGCGAACGGCTTCACGCAGGGTGGCCGTCCACTCCTCGAGCTGGGCCGCGGACGCGAACCCCGAGAGGAACGCCTCGTTGCCGAGCTGCCACGCGAAGACGCCGGCGTCGCCGCGCAGATGCCCCACGACCTTGGCCACCAGGGCGACCTGACGCTGCACGAGGTAGCCGTCGGTGCGCGGGTCGCGCTTCTTGCCCCACGGTATCTCGGTCAGCTCGGAGTGGCGGTCGTCGGCGAAGAAGCACACGATCGTCTGCATCTTGCGCGCCCGCGCCGTCTCGACGAGCGACGCGAGCCGGTCGAGGGCCTCCTCGGAGTACTGGCCGACCTGCGGCTCGAGCACGCGCCAGGAGACGAAGATGCGCACGAGGCCGCAGCGCGCGGCACCGAGCGCGTCGAGGTCGGCCGCGAGGTCGCGGGCGTACCAGTCGTCGGGCCCCTGGGTCTCGGCGTCGAGCGGGTACAGCGACGCACCGACCGGGAAGAGCGGGTTGCGCAGCGCGGCCTTGGCCGGGCCGCCGGCTGCGGCCGCTCCGGTCGAGGCACGGCGCGGGGTCGCGGCCGCCGGTGCGGCTTCGGAGCGCTCGATGCGCGGGCGCGGCTGGCGGGGTCCGCCTTTGCGAGTCGGCATCGCTACTCCCTCCCCTCGGCGTACGAGTCGTAGAGCCGCCAGAACAGTCCCTGGCGGCGGGTGTCGTGATACGCCGCGCGGCGCACCTCATGGTTCGCCAGCGCGTGCTCGCCCTCGGTCAGCAGCACCGCCGCGAGCCCAAAGCGTGCGCGCACGAACGTCGGGTCGAGTTCCACGGCACGCAGGTACGCCTGCTTGGCCTGCCCGTAGCGCTGCAGGCCCAGAAGCGACTCGGCGAGCAGCACGTGCGGCATCGGCTCGTCGGGCACCGCCTTGGCGAGCGCTCCAAAGACGCGCGCCGCGTTGCGGTTGAGCCCCGGCCGCTTGGCGAACGAGGCGCCCAGGACGTAGACGGCCGTCGGAGTCTTGGTCGACACCGCGAGCGCACGCAGCGAGACCGCCATCGCCTCGTTGACGGCCTCCTGCTTCAGGTACAGGTAGCCCGCCAGCGCGAGCGCCTCGGCGTCGTCGGGGTCCTCGTCCAAGATCAGGCGGATGAGGTCCACCGCGCTGAAGAAGTCCTCCTCGAACGCCAGCGAGAACGCGGCGTTGAGACGGGAGTCACGGTCGGGTTCGACGTCGGAGGGGTCCGGCGCCGGCGTGCCGTCGTCGTAGATCCCGGCCAGCGCGAAGAAGAAGTCGTCCTGGCTGGGGTCGAGCTCGCCGGCCTTGCGGAAACCCGGGAGCGCGGTCGCCATCCCCTCCTTCTTGAGGGCGGCGACGGCGAGGTCGTACATCGCACGCGACTCGTGCGGGTCGAGCTCGAGCGCGGTCTTCCACGCCTCGATGGCCTCCTCCTCGAAGGCGGCCGCCGCAAACGCCTCGCCGAGCTGCACGTGCGCGGTCACGAGGTCCGGAGCGACCTCGGCCAGCTCGTGCCACACGAGGATCGACTGGTCCCACATCCCGCCGCGCCGGTCATAGGCCAGGCCGAGCGAGAGGTACGCGGGTGCGCAGTCCGGGTCGATCTCGATGGCGCGGCTCGCCGCCGCGATCGCCTCGTCGTGAAAGTCGCCCGTCAGGAACAGGTCGGAGAGCAAAGCGTGCACGAGCGGATCGGCGTCGTCGTTTCGCAGCGCCTCGTAGCACGCGTCGACGGCGGGCGCGATGTGGCCCTGGCGCGCGAGTCCCTCGGCGAGGAGCACCTGTCGGCTGCGGGGGCTCACGAGCCACCCCCCTGCTTCGTGGCGACCTTCGCCACGAGCTTGAGCGCGCTCTCGGCGCCGCGCACCACGCCGTTGGCGCCCACGGCCTTGGCCAGGGCGACGTCGGCGGCGAACGGACTGCCTGCCACGAAGATCGCGACGTCGGCGCGACCGCCCGCGGTGAACATCTCGCGGACGCGCACGGCGCTCTTGGCCGTCCCGATCATCTGGGCGAACACGATCAGGATGCGCGCACCGGTCTCCTCGGCACGCTCGAGGAACTCCGCGGGACGCACGTCGGTGCCCAGGTCGATGACGCGATGACCCGCCTCTTTGAGCGCGGCGGCGGTGATGTCCTTGTCGATGGTGTGCTCGTCGCGGTGCATCGTCCCGAGCAGCACGGTGATGCCCGTGTCCTGGGCGGTGGTGGGCGGCGTCACGAAGCTCGTGATCTGCTCGGCCACGACGGCGGCCTGGGTGAAGGTGTACTCGTCGATGGCGCCGTTGGCCCAGGCGCCGCCGAGAAGCGACATCGCCGGCGCGAAGAGCTGGTCGAAGAGCCGCGCCTGCGAGACGCCGGAGGACTTGACCTTCTCGATGACCGAGATGGCCTGCGCGGGGTCTTGCGACACGAACGCCTGGTACAGGCGCGCTGCTGCGTCGTCTGCCACGGTCTCGCCCGCACCTCCCTCGTGTCGCCGCCCGCCAGGGCGCTCTGAGCTCCTCGCCTGCGGCGAAGTGCTTCAGTATCTCATTCGCGTGCGCTCGGCTCCATGCCGATCGTCACACGACGTGCAGTGCTGGTAGCGGCGGTGGGATTCGAACCCACAAACCCTTGCGGGTCAGCGGATTTTAAGTCCGCCTCCTGTGCCCTTCGGATACGCCGCTGAATGCCCTACTCCCCCGGTTCCTGCTGCGCCCGGTAGGTATCGATCAGTATGCCGTACAAGATGTCGTGCTCGCTCACGATCATCGATCCCACGCCGGCCAGTGCCAACAGCGTCTCGAAGATCAACGCACCGGCCACGATCACGCCGGCTCGGCCGGGATGCAGGCCCGCGACCCGTTTGCGCTGCTCGACGCTCAGCGAGGCGAGGTAGTCGAGCAGCTCGGAGAGTTGCGAGCCGGACAGCTCGAAACCGTGAACGCGCGCGGCGTCGTACTCCTCCATCTCGAGCTGGATCGCGACGAGCGAGGTGGCCGTGCCGGCCAGCCCGAGCATCGTGCGCGGGCGCTCCCGCAACCCGTCGAAATACGGGCGGAACTGCTCGGTGGCCCACTCGCGGGCGGCGTCGAGCTGCGCGCGCGTGGGCGGGTCGTCGTGGAAGAACAGCTCGGTCATGCGCCGGCTGCCCACGTCGATGGAGCGTGCCGCCGCGATGTCGGCGACGCGCACGCCCTGATCGATCGCGACGCTGCCGAGCACCAGCTCGGTCGACCCGCCGCCGCAGTCCACCACGAGCAGGCCGCTGCCGGTCCGCTCGGCGGTCGCGCCGAGGAACGCGAGGTCGGCCTCGGTGGCGCCGGCCACGATCTCGGGCTCGATGCCGCGCGCAGCAAGCATCGCGCGAAACTCCTCGCCGTTGGCGGCATCGCGGCTCGCGCTCGTGGCGATGCAGCGCGTGCGCTCGACGCCGAGAGCGGCGATCGTCTCGGTGTAGCGGGCGATGACGGCATCGACGCGCGCCATCGCCGCCTCGGCCAGGACGCCGGTCTGGGTCAGCCCCTCGCCGAGATGCGTGATGTCGGTCGACCGCTCGACCTCGGTCACCGCGTCGGCCGAGACGTCGGCGACGAGCAGCCGCGTGGTGACCGTACCTATGTCGATGGCGGCGAGCCGCCGTGTCTCACTCATCGTGCTCCTCAGTAGTCACTCCGGCATCGCGCGCCCGGTCGTCCAGGCGCGCGCAGCGCTCGTCGGTGCAGGCATCCCCTATCTTCCCGAGCACGGCGCTCCCGATAGGATCGTCGAGTCCGACCAGTGCCAGGGCGACGTGCGCGTGGATGCACTTCACGCCGAGAAAGTCACGCTGACCGGCGAGCCCGACCCCGGCGCACGCGTCCTCGCCGCCCGACTCGCGCGTGCGCGCCGCGCGAACCTGCTTGTCGAGAACCGCCAGCGCCGCCGTGAGCTCCTCGTCGGCCTGCGCCAGCGCCGCCCAGCGGGCCGCCTCACCGGCGGACTCGAGACCGCCGATCTGGGCGACGAGCCACGGACAGGTCAGCCACGCGTAGTTGGGGAAGCGCGTGCCGTCGTCGAGTAGCGAAGGCGACACGATGGCCGAGGGGTACCCCCACGAGCACCGAGCGGCCACCCGCCACGGCGAGCGGGTCACGCGTCCTGTCTGCCGCGACAAGACCTCCGCGTCACCCGTGTGCTCGCGCGCGCTCACTCCAGCCCGAAGACGAGATCGAGAAACGCCGTCCACGGGCCTTGGACCGCGTCTTTGGTCGAGTCGCTGTCGATGAGGGGCGCCTCGGCCGTCTGGGTCGCCGGACGCTTGGCCTTGCCGTCCACGACGACGACGACGTTCTCGCCGCGCTTCACGAGGCCCAGCTGGCTGCGAGCGTAGTCCTCGACGCCCTCCGGCGTCTTGAGGCGCTCGACCTCCTTGCGCAGCCGCGCGTTGCGCGCCTCGAGCGACGAGAGCTCGGCGGCAAGCCGCTGCTGCTCGCGGGTCTCCCGGTACTGGACGCGGGCGACGGGATAGTAGGTCCAGGCGAACACGGCGATGACCGCGACGACCGCGGCCGGCAGAAGCCACCAGCGGTGCGTGGGCGAGGATGCCGCGGCCTTCGAGGTGGAGGTACGCCCGCGGGCGGCCGACGGCTTGCGCGTCGACGACTTGCGCGCTGACGCGGTCGTCCGGGAGGTCTTTGCAGAGGCGCCGGCCGACTTGGCCGTGCGCGAAGCTGACGACGCGCGCGAGCTGCCGCTCGAACGCCGCGTCGTCGCTGATGCCCCATTGCGCGTGTTTCTCGGTGCCATGCGCCCCTGAGAAGTCCTGTGAGAAGGCCAGCGTAGCGTGCGACCGATGGCCGCACCGGGGCGATGATACCACGCACCGCGCGGGCGTGTCGCCTCGACGTCTACTTGAGGGTGAGGTTATCGAACAGGTGTTCGCACTGGTCAGCGGCTCGAGGCGCCGATCGCTCGGTGGACCACCGGGGGTCAGACGGTCCGCACGTGGAGGAAGTCCGTACCCCCCGGCGTGCGCGCGTCGAGGCCCGCCGTAAGGGCGATCCGGTCGCCGGGCTGAGCGTAGCCCGCCTCGCGAACGCAGGCGACGACCGCCTCGAGCACGTCGCGGGTCTCGAGCGGAAACGACGTGACGACCGTGCGCACGCCCCAGACGAGCGCGAGACGCCGCGCGATGCGGTCGCGGGGCGTCGCGGCGACGATGGGCGTCACCGGCCGGTAGCGCGAGACGGCCAGGGCGGTGGCGCCGGACTGGGTCGCCGGCACGATCGCCGCCAGCCCCAGGTCCGCCGCCAGCTCGACGGCCGCCGCGCTCATGGCCTGCTGCACGTCGTGCTGTCCCAGGTCCCCCGGAGGTCGCGCAGAAGGCAGCGCGGCCTCGGCCGCGTCGATGATGCGGCCCATGGTCTGCACCGACTCGAGCGGGAACTCCCCCACCGCGGTCTCGCCGGAGAGCATGACGGCGTCGGCGCGGTTGAAGATCGCGTTGGCGACGTCGCTCGCCTCGGCACGGGTGGGGCGCGGACGCACGCGCATCGAGTCGAGCATCTCGGTAGCGACGACCACCGGTTTGCCGGCGGCGCGCGCGGCGGCGATGATGCGCCGCTGCAACACGGGGACCGCCTCGGGAGACGTCTCGACCGCCAGGTCACCGCGCGCGACCATGACCGCGTCGGCCGCGGAAACGATCTCCTCGAGCTCGCTGACCGCCTCGTGCTTCTCGATCTTGGCGACGATGGGGATCACGCGCACCGTCATGTGCTCGCGCAGGGCCTCGACGTCGCGCCGGGTCCTGACGAAGCTCTGCCCGATCCAATCGATGTCGTTGGCCATCGCCCACGCGAGCAGCGTCCGGTCGTAGCGGGTGATCGACTCGACCGAGAGCCGCACCCCCGGGACGTTGACGCCCTTGTTGCTGAACAGCGGGCCGCCGGTCGCGACGCGCGTCTCCACACGCCCGGGCGCCGCGCGCACCACCTCGAGCTCGATGCGCCCGTCGTCGAGCAGCACGCGGTCGCGGGGCGAGACGTCTTCTGCGAGGTCGCGGTAGGTGACGCAGGCGTGAGCGGCGTCGCCGACGCACTCCTCGGCAAGCAAGACGAACGAGGCCCCCTCCTCGAGCACGACGCCGTCTTCGACGTCGCCGATGCGCACCTTGGGGCCGGGAAGGTCGAGCAGGATGCCGACCTCGCGTTCGGCCGCCGCCGCACCGCGGCGTATCTCGGTCACGAGTCCCGCAAGCTCACCGGGACCCGAATGTGCCGCGTTGAGCCGGAACACGTCCACGCCCGCGCCGATGAGGGCGTCGAGGGTCGCGCTGTCGCTTGAGGCCGGTCCGAGGGTGGCGACTATCTTGGTGCGGCGCATGCGTGCCCCGCTCTCCGCAGTGGCTACTCCACCGCTTTTGGAAGCTTCACCAGTTGGATACCCTCATCGCTGCGTCTAACCGTCACCTCGTCGCGACCAAGGCGGTGCGCCGCGGTGCGCAGGTTGCCGTAAAGGCGGTCCGCGCCCTCCGTTTCGGTCTTGACGAGGATGGCGCGATCACCACCGGCGAGGAAGTAGCGCACGAGGCGCGTCGCGGCTCCGCGCGGGGCGGGGTAGGGCACCTCCACCGTGCGGGCCTCAAGCTCCCACGACTCGTCCGGCGCGCACTCGCGGCACCACGACTCGACGCCGGCCACCATGAGGATGGCGCGCTTCTGGTCGCGCTCGCCGCACACGCTGTTGGTCACGATGCGCAGGCGCACGTCGAATCCCTGGACGGCGGCGGAGCGCGCGAGGTACGCCCAGTCCATCGAGCCGTCGTCGTCGATGAGCATGATGACCTTGTCGCGCACGTGGCTCGCGAGCTCGGTGAGAAGCGTGAGCAGGCCCACCCCGCGCCGCGGCGTGAAGGTGACCACGGCGTTGTCGAAGAACGCGGCGTCGGTCAGGTCCTCGACGATGCCGAGCATCGTGGCCAGGCGCGGGTCGTCGGCCACCTCGCTCTCGAGCATGCGGCGGAGCAGACCGGCGGACGGCTCGAGCGCGGTCAGCGTGCCGTCACCGACCCTTGAGAGCAGCGGGCGGGTCAGAAGCCCGGTCGCGGCACCGACCTCGAGGAGGTTCCCGCCTTCGGGAACCTCCTCGAGCAGGGCGCGCAGGAGCTCGGGAAAGACCCGCTCCTGCCCGAAGTCGTAGTCATAGCGGTTCGCGAAGCGCTCGCGCCGCTCCAAGACGCCCTCTATCGGCACGCCGAACTGCGTGTTGGTCGACTCTCGTGGTGCGCGGGTGCGGTCCTTCATGCCGAGGGTGCCTCGTCCCTATCCTTTGATGTTGTAGAACGCGTCCTCGCCGGCGTAGGTGCCGGACTCGGAGAGCTCCTCTTCGATGCGCAGCAGGCGGTTGTACTTGGCGACGCGGTCGGAACGGGCCGGCGCGCCGGTCTTGATCTGGCCGCAGTTGGTCGCCACCGCGAGATCGGCGATCGTGGTGTCCTCGGTCTCGCCCGAGCGGTGGCTCATGACGCAGGTGT
>CAZCRB010000036.1:0-14761 GCA_964500985.1 uncultured Eubacteriales bacterium | reverse complement strand
GTCATGATCACCGCGGCCCCCATGACCATCCAGGCGGCGGACTGGATCCACAGCTGGGCGTCGGCCGGCAACGCGCCCACCGTCTGGCTGTCTTTGACGATGAACATGATGATCGCGACGATCTGCAGCACGGTCTTGACCTTGCCGTACCACGAGGCCGCGATCACGGTGCCCTCGGCGGACGCGACCATGCGAAGCCCGCTCACGATGAACTCGCGCGAGATGATCACGAGCGCGATCCAGGCCGGCAGCACGTCGACCTCGACGAGCGCCAGCAGCGCCGCGGTCACGAGCAGCTTGTCCGCGAGCGGGTCGAGGAACTTGCCGAACGTGGTCACCTCGTTGCGGCTTCGGGCGAGATAGCCGTCCACGCCATCGGTCACCGCGAGCAGCGTGAAGACCGCGGCGGCGATCCAGGGCTGCAGGGCCGCCACCGTCGGTGAGACGTTAAGCCAGGTGGGCCAGTCGGCGAGCATCGCGAACATGAAGACGGGTATCAGCACCATCCGCGTGAGCGTCACGCTGTTGGCCGGGTTGAGCGGTACGCCGCGGTCTGCAGCCATCTAGAGGACCTCGCCTTCCAGGTCGTATCCGAGAGAATCGACGATGCGTGCCCGGACGATCTGCCCGGGCGTACCCTTGTCGAGCATGACGACCCCGTCGATCTCGGGTGCCTGGCCGCGCCAGCGACCGATGATGACCCCTTCATCGGGATCCACGCCTTCGACGAGAACCTCGAGGGTCTCCCCGACGAGTGCCGCGGCCTTCTCGAAACCGATGGCGTCCGCGAGGTCGCGCAACACCTGCGCGCGTCTGACCCGGGTGCGGCGCGAGATCTGGTCGGGCATGAGGGCCGCGTCGGTTCCGTCCTCCTGCGAGTACGGGAACACCCCGACGTAGTCGAACCGGGCCGCCTCGAGGAACCTCTTGGCGGCGGCCACGTCGGCGCGGGTCTCCCCGGGAAAGCCTGCGATGAGCGTGGTTCGGAGCACGGCCCCAGGCAGCGCGGCCCGGATGCGCTCGACCAGCGCGAGGTAGGCGTCAGCGTCGCCCGACCGGCGCATCGCACGTAGCACCGGCTTGCTCGCATGCTGCAAGGGCATGTCGAGGTAGCGGCACACGTTGTCGTGTTCAGCCATAGCGGCGAGAAGCTCAGGGCTGACACCGTCGGGCTGCGCGTACATCAGGCGCAGCCAGGACACGCCGTCGACCCGCGCGATCGCCCGCACCACATCGGCGATGGTCTCGGCGCCTTCCAGGTCGCGGCCCCACGCCGTGATGTCTTGACCGATGAGTACGAGCTCCTTGGCGCCGAGTGCCACGAGCTCGTGTGCCTCGGCGACCAGCTCGGCGAGAGGCCGGCTGCGATACGGGCCGCGGATCGACGGTATCGTGCAGTAGGCGCACGCGCGATGACAGCCGTCGGAAACCTGCAGGTAGGCGCTCGAGCCGAACAGCGTCCTGGTGGCCCGTGCGGGCGTGCGCGGACCTGCGGCGATACCGGTCACGCGCTCGAGGACGTCGAGGATGGTCGCCTCGTCGGCGACCGGGACGAAGGCGTCGACCTCGGGCATCGTCTCGGCTAGCTCGTCGCCGTAGCGGCTCGGCATGCATCCGGCGACCAACAGCTTGCGGCCCGGCTTCTCGGGCAGCCACTCCTCGGCCACCTGCAAGACGGTCTCGATCGAGGACTCGGTCGCCTCGGTGATGAACGAGCACGTGTTGACGACGACGACGTCGGCCTGATCGAGTTCGTCGGTCAGGCCGTAGGCCGAGCCCGCCACCGCGGCGCGCATCCGGTCGGAGTCGACCTCGTTCTTGGGGCAGCCGAGCGTGACGAACGCGACGAGCGGCGTGGGGTTGGAGTGGCTCACGCGTGCTACCGGTAGTTGGTGAACTGCAGCGGGATGCCGTAGTCCTGGTTCTTCACGAAGCTGATGACGGTCTGGAGCTCGTCACGGCTACCGGCCGTCACGCGCAGCTTGTCGCCCTCGATCTGCACCTTGACCTTGAACTTCTCGTCCTTGATGTCCTTGTTGATGCGCTTGGCCAGGTCGGTCTCGATGCCCATCACGATCGTGCCGGTGTAGCGGACGGTGCCGCCGCTGGCCGACTGAGGCGCGCTCCACGACACGGCCTTGAGATCGATGCCGCGCTTGACGAGCTTGCCGTTGAGCACGTCTTTGACCTGACCGCCGATGAAGTCGCTCGGCGCGTGCAGGGTGAAGGACTTGTCGCCCTTGCTGAAATCGAGCGTCGCCCCGGAGTCCTTCAGGTCGTAGCGCTGAACGAGCTCCTTGGCCGCCTGCTGGTACGCGTTGTCGACCTCCTGGAGGTCGACTTCCGAGACGATATCGAAGCTGTTGTCCTTGGCCATGTTGGTGCCCCTCTCGTGGTCGCGTTCTGCGTGCTCGGGGGCGCTTGAACAAGGCGCCTCATCCGAGCACGGTGATCACTGCTGCGGTACTTCTGCCTTCAGGGTGAGCTTGCCCGTGCCGCCGCTCGTTGGAACGGCGACCTCTTTGCCGTCGCGCGTCACGGTGACGACGTCGGGCTTGCCGATGACGAGTGACGCCTCCTTGGCGACCTCGAAGGTCTTGGACTGCCCGCTCGTCATCGTGCCCGCGTAGGCGGGCTTGCCGTCGATCTTGACCTCGACCCAGGATGCGCCATCGGCGGCCACGGCGACCTTCAGGGTGAAGGGCTGCGCCGCCTGCGCGGGAGTGTCCTGGGGGTTTGCGACCGCGGGGCTCTGGGTCGCGGTGCCGGTCGCCGGAGGCGCGGTGCTCGTCGGTATCTCGGTCGGCTGCGGTGCGGGGGGTTCCGGCCCGCGCCAGATGCGGACGACCGCCCACACCGCGAAGGCCGCCAGCGCCACGACCAGCACGACGGCCATGGCGGCGCGCCACGGTACGGCATGCTGCTCGCCACTGGGCTTGACCGCTTCGTCGGCTTGGACGAGGTTCAGCTCGTGGAACCTGCCTGCTCCGGTCTCTGCCTTGTACATCGCGAGCAGCGGCACCGGGTCGAGCTCGAGGTAGCGTGCGTAGCTCGAGATGTAGCCGCGTACGTAGCCGGGATTGGGCAGGCGGTCGTAGTCGCCCGCCTCGAGCGCTTCGAGCAGCCGTGACCTGATGCGCGTCGCCGATTCGGCCGTCTCAAGCGAGATCCCGAGCGCGGTGCGTCTCTCGCGCAGCGTCTCTCCGAGATTGCTCATGCTAGTAGTCCTCCCCTGACATCTCTTCGCGCTCGAAGGCCTTGAGCGACTCAAGGTCCTCGACGTCGAGGAGCACCTCACGCGGTTTGGAGCCATCGGGCGGGCCGACAACCCCCTTTGCTTCGAGCATGTCCATGATGCGGCCGGCACGAGCGTAGCCGACCTTGAGCCTGCGCTGCAGCATGCTCGTGGAGCCGAGACCGCTCGTCAGCACGATGTCGGCGGCCTCCCACAGCAGCGGGTCGTCCTCCTCGCCGGTATCGACGCCGCCCCCGACCGAGGAGACCTTCAGATGCAGGATCTCCTCGTGATAGTCCGGTTCGGACTGTTCCTTGAGGTGGGCGACGACGGCCTCGATCTCGTCCTCGCTGACGTAGCAGCCCTGGATGCGCTTGGGCTTAGGCCACGCGGGGATCGAGAACAGCATGTCGCCCAGGCCGACGAGCTTCTCGGCGCCGGGCTGGTCGAGGATGACGCGGCTGTCGATGGCGCTCGCGACGTTGAACGCGATGCGGTTGGTGATGTTGGCCTTGATCAGCCCGGTGACCACGTTGGCCTCAGGGCGCTGCGTGGCGACGATGAGGTGGATGCCGGCCGCTCGCGCGAGCTGCGCGATGCGGCAGATCGAGTCCTCGACCTCCTTGGCGGCGACCATCATCAGGTCCGCCAACTCGTCGATCACTATGACGAGATAGGGCAGCTCGACGGCGCCTTCGGGGCCCTTGCCGTCCTGGACGAGCGCGTTGTAGCCGCCGATGTTGCGGGCGCCGGCGCTCTGCAGGAGCTTGAGGCGCCGCTCCATCTCGGTGACCGCCCATGCGAGGGCGCTCGCCGCCTCCTTGGGTTCGGTGACGACGGGCACGTAGAGGTGCGGGACGCCGTTGTAGAGCGAGAGCTCCACGCGTTTGGGGTCGATGAGGATGAGGCGGACCTCGGAGGGCGTCGAGCGCATCATGATGCTCATGAGCATCGCGTTGATCGCGACTGACTTGCCCGACCCGGTCGTACCGCCGATCAGCAGGTGGGGCATCGTCGCGAGGTCGGTCAGGACCCGATCGCCTGCGACGTCCTTGCCCACCGCCAGCAGCAGCGGGCCGCCCTCTCCCGCCGGGGCCAGCACGTCACCGAGCGTGACACTCGAGCGACGCAGGTTGGGTACTTCGATGCCGACCAGGGCCTTGCCCGGGATCGGCGCCATGATGCGCACCGTCGAGGCCGCGAGCGCCAGGGCGAGGTCGTCGGCGAGAGCCGTGACCCGGTTGAGGCGCACGCCCTTGGCGATCTCGACCTCGAACAGGGTGACCGTGGGGCCGGCGACCCAGCTCACGACGCGTGCGGGGATGTCGAAGGTGGCGAGCGTCTCGGCGATGACCGCGGCGGTCGAGCGCAGCTCGGTGTCGGACGCCTTGTGGCTGGCGGCCGACTCCGACGTGTGCTTGAGCATCGTCAGCGCGGGAAGCTCGAAGCCTTCCATCCGGCGCGGCGTGACGGTCTTGGGAACCGGAACGGTCTTGCGGGCGGCCTCCGGGTCGGGAGCCTTCTCGCGCTGACGACGGGCGGCGGCGAGCTCGGTCGCCGCGTCCTCGGCCGCAGTCGGAGGCGTGGCGTCTTCGAGTGGCACGGTACGCGTCCGGCGCTCGCGGGGCTGGCGGGCCGGGGCTTCCTCTTCCGGCTCGTGGACGAACAGGTCGCGGACCCAGTCGACGAGCGCGGTGATGGACAGTCCCGTGATCACGAGACCGACAAGAAGCAGCCCGAAGAGTATGACCCCGGTGATCGTCGTTCCGACGATGGATACGAGCATCCAGCAGATAGCACCGCCCACGTAGCCGCCGTGGGTGGCGACCTGGGCGGCGTCCAGGTACGCGCCGTCGGGCGTCGCGAGCGCCGCGATGGAGATGAGCGCCAGGACGATGACGCCGATGCCGATCCCGGTGCGCCATTCGCGCACCTCGGTGTGCAGGAAGAAGCTGATGCCCCAGAGGAACAGCCCGAGCGGAATCAGATACGCGCCGATGCCGACGGCCATCTTCAGGGCGTAGGACGCGCCCTCCGCCACCACTCCCGAGCGCTGGCTGACCACCGCGATCATCAGGGCCACGGCGAAAACCGAGAGTGCGACCCCGACGATCTCGCGCTTGCTGCGGTCGTCGAGCCCGCCGGCGGGCTTGGACTGTGCGCGTCCGCGCCGCGAACCGGACTTCGACGGGGACTTGGAGCGTCGGGAGGCAGGACTCATCAGGTCACCGGCCGAGGATCGACGTCGAGAGGATGATCGTGCCGACGATGCCGGTGTAGGCCGCGAACCACAGCAGCGAGTGGTTCTTCACGAACGCGAGCAGGCCCCAGATCGCGAGGTAGCCCGCACCCGCCGCGGCGATGAATCCGGCGGCCGAGATCGGCAACGGCGGCAGGATCGCTGCTCCGCTGAGCACGTCGAGGCCGTCCTTGGCCGTGGCAAGCGCGATGATCGGAATGCCGAGCAGGAAGGAGAAGCGGGCCGCAGCATCACGCTGCAGGCCGCACAGCATGCCCGCCGATATCGTCGAGCCCGAACGCGAGACGCCCGGAAGCACCGCGAGCGCCTGGAGAACGCCGATCGGCACCGCGCGCCACAGGGGCAGCTGCTCGGTGTCGGCAATCCGCGCGACACGCGGCCCGACCAGCTCCGCGAGCACCAGCAGGATCGTGGTGGCGATGAAGCCGCCACCCACCGCGAGGGCGGATCGGTTGGCGGCCTCGACGGCGTCACCCATGACGAGCGCGATCGCCCCAGTGACCCCGGTGCCGATCACGATGAGCGCGACCATGCGGCGTTTCCCCTTCTGGTCGCGGTTCCTTGGCAGCAACGCGACGAGCAAGTCGACGATGTCGCGCCAGAAGTAGACGACCAGCACGAGCAGCGTCGCGAAGTGGAGGAAGATCTCGAAGGTCAGGTTGGGTGTCTCGTGGAACAGCCGATAAACGATCCACAGGTGGCCGTCGGACGAGATAGGCAGGAACTCGGTAAGCCCTTGGGTGATTCCGAGAGCGATTGATTGGATGAGTCCCACTGAGCTAGACCTCCAGGACCACTGGGATGATCATCGGGCGCCTGCGGATCCGCTCCCAGATGAACTGCGAGAGAGAGTCGCGCGCGGCCTTCTTGATGACACCGAAGTCGGTGACTCCCTCTTTGGCGGTACGCGACAGGGTCTTGGACAGGCGCGCCTTGGCCTCGGCCATGATCTGCGCTTCTTCCGCGCCGAAGACGATGCCGCGGACGACCAGCTCGGGTTCTCCGACGAGCTTGCCGGTCTGCACGTCGACGGCGACCACGATCGTCGCGATGCCGTCCTGGCTCATGTGCTGCCGGTCGCGAAGCACGACCTGGCCGACGTCTCCCACCGACAGACCGTCGACGTAGACGACGCCGCTCTCGACGCGCTCCCCGATCTCGATGCCCTCGGAATCGATCTCGAGCACGTCGCCGTTGTCGAGCACGAACACGTCGTCGGGGTTGATGCCGACGGCGACGGCGAGACGCTTGTGGGCGGCGAGGTGGCGGGTCTCACCATGCACCGGCATGAAAAACTCGGGCTGGACGAGGTTGAGCATGAGCTTGAGCTCTTCTGCGGCCGCGTGTCCTGAAACATGCACGTCGGACGAGCCCTTGTGCAGCACGCGCGCACCGGCCTTCGCGAGCCGGTTGATCACGCGGCTGACGGCCTTCTCGTTACCGGGCACGGGCGAGGCGCTGATGACGACGGTGTCGCCGGACTCGATGTGGACGGTGCGGTGGTCGCCGTTGGCCATGCGGGCCAGCGCCGACAGCGGCTCGCCCTGGCTGCCGGTGCACAGCACGACGACCTTCTCGGGCGGCAGGCCGTGCGTGTCGAACGCGTCGACGATGTCGTTCTCGTCGATGTGCAGATAGCCGAGCTCGCGGGCGACTTTGGTGTTGTTAACCATCGAGCGACCCGTCACGACGACCTTGCGCCCGTTTTGGACGGCCGCGTCGCAGATCTGCTGGATACGATGGATGTGGCTGGCGAACGAGGCGACGATGACACGCTGGTCCGCGTCGGCCACGACATCGCGCAGCGTCTTGCCGACCTCGGCCTCGGAGCGGGTGACACCGCTCGTCTCGGCGTTGGTGGAGTCGCTCATCAGCAGCGTGACGCCCTGCTTGCCGAAACGCGCGAGCGCACCGTAGTCGGTTAGGCGACCGTCGATGGGCGTCTGGTCGAGCTTGAAGTCGCCCGTGTGCAGCAGGTTGCCCACGGGGGTGCGCACGAACACGCCGACCGCGTCGGGAATCGAGTGGTTGACCGCGAAGAAGTCGAGCCCGAACACGCCGAGCGAGACGTGGCCGGGGGCCTTGACCTCGCGCAGCTTGGGCTTCTTGAGCTTGTGCTCCTCGAGCTTGTTCTTGATCAGGCCCAAGGTGAGCTTGGTACCCAGGACCGGCACGGGTGCGTCGAGGTCCTTGAGCAGGTACGGCAGAGCGCCGGTGTGATCCTCGTGCCCATGCGTGATCACGATGCCCTTGAGCTTGTGCGCGTTCTTCACGATGTAGGTGTAGTCAGGCAGGATCAAGTCGACGCCGGGGTGATCGTCGTCAGGAAACATGAGACCGGCATCGATGACGATCATGTCGTCGCCGTACTCGATGACGGTCATGTTCTTCCCGATCTCGTCGAGCCCGCCGAGCGGGACGATACGGAGCCGGGGAGGTCTGTTCTTCTTGGCCATTCGGGTGTGTTCGTTCTCCTTTCGCGACCGCGCCTTCGGCGGCCGTGCGAGCTATACGACCCCGACGTGCGTCATGACGCGCTCGAGCTCGGCGGCCTGCTCGGCTGTCGACTCGACCAGCGGCAGGCGCACACCTCCCACGGGGAAGCCCTGGAGCTCGAGCGCCTTCTTGACCATGATCGGGTTTGCCGTCATGAAGAGGGCCTTCATGAGCGGCAGCAATTCGAGGTGGATGCGCAGTGCGCGCGTGTGGTCTCCCGAGGCCTGGGCCTCGATCATCTCTTTGAAGCGCGGGCCGGCCACGTGGCTCACGACGCTGATGACGCCGGTGGCCCCGAGCCCCATCATCGGGAGCGTGAGCTCGTCGTCGCCTGCGAAGACCTCGAAGCCCGCGGGGGCCTCGGCCAGGATGGCCGCGGTCTGAGACAGATCGGCGTTGGCCTGCTTGAGCGCGACGACGTTGTCGCATTCGCGGGCGATGCGCAGGATCGTGTCGGGCTCGCAGTTGATGACGCAACGGCCGGGGATGTTGTAGAGGATCACCGGCACGTCGACGGCGTGCGCGATCGTACAGAAGTGGCGGTAGAGGCCCTCCTGCGGCGGCTTGTTGTAGTACGGCACGACCGCCATGATCGCGTCCACGCCGAGCGAGACCACCTTGCGGGCGAACTCCACGGAGTCGTCGGTGCAGTTGTCGCCGGCATTGGCGATGATCGGCACGCGACCGCCGACGGCGTCGATGACGGTGCGGAACAACTCGATCTTCTGATCGTAGAAGACCGTGGGGCTCTCACCGGTCGTGCCGCACACGACGAGCGCGTCGCTCCCCTGCGCGACGAGCCGATCGGCAAGCTCGGCGGCGCGCGGGAGGTCGAGTTCCAGACTGTCGGTGAACGGCGTCACCATGGCCGTGATCATGCGGCCGAAACGCGGCGTGGTCATATGAGTGTCAGCCCCTCGCGGACACGCGCTCAGCGCGCGCGGAATCTGTGCCTGTCTACCTGCCCATTGTGCCATACGAGCAGGTGTTCGACCACGGGGACGCGGCGGTGTTACCCGCCCGTCACGCTGACGCTCGCCGCCGGTATCGCAGTTCCGCCAGGCCGCCCGGCCACGAACGGGCGCAAACCAGTTCCAGCTCCGTCCTCGCGTGCGGGCTTGTCCAGAGCGGTATGCCGGTGCCCAGCAGCACCGGTTGGACGACGATCAGGTACTCGTCGACCAAGGCGGCATCGGACAGCGCCGTGCAGAGTCTGCCGCCGCCAAAGAGCCAGATGGCGCCGCCCGGGCCCTTCTTCAGGTCGGCGGTGAAGGCGGCCGCGTCCTCGGAGATGAACTCGACCTGTGGGCGTCTCGGCAGATCGACTTGCGAGGTGAAGACGATGACGCGTTTGCCGTCGAACACCTCGGTACCGCCGGCAAGCTCCAGGCTCGTCAGGTAGGTGGCGCTTCCCATGACGAGGGTGTCGATGGACTCCATGAGCCGCAGGTAGTCGGCGGGCGGTTCGTCGGGAGGCTCCGTGAGCCACGCGACCCCGCCATCGGGGTCGGCGATGAAGCCGTCCAGTGAGGTGGTGAGCACGAGTATCAGCGGACGACTCATCGTCTCATCCTCCGAGATCGAATCCGGCGTGCAGGGCGTTTACCGCCTTGGAGGCATCCGGAGCGGTCACCAGCACGGAGATGGTGGTGTGCGAGTCCGCGGTCTGCAACACGTTGACGCCGGCGTCGGCGAGGCAGGCGGCCACGCGCGCGACGACGCCCGGCACCCCGTGCATCCCCGCGCCCACCAGCGTCACCTTGGCCAGGTCGTCGGTGGTCAGGTACGTCAGGCCCAGATCGTCCAGCACGGCGCAGGCGGTCGTGAGCGCCGCCGACGGGACGGTGAACACGAGGGTCTCGCCGACCGGCGTGAACATGTCGAGCGACACGCCCGCGCTCGCCATCGCACCGTAGACGCGTGCCTGCGCGGCCATGTGCTCCGGTGTGCCCTCCGGCGCAGGGAGCGAGACCCGGATGCGAGCGATATCGCAGACGTGGCTGACGGCCGTGGCGACGCTGGCCGGACGATACGATGCGATGTCGGCGACCCGGGTGCCCGGGTGGTCCGAGTAGGTGTTGCGAACCCGGACACACAGTCCGCTCGCCAGGGCCAGCTCGGCTGCGGGAGTGTGTACGACGCGGCTGCCGTGCTTGGCCATCTGGAACAGCTCGTCGGCGCCGATGACCTCGAGCACGAACGCCGCGTCGCAGGTCCGGGGGTCGGCGGTCATGACGCCGTCCACATCGGTGTAGATCTCGACTTCCTCGGCACCCAGGGCGACTCCGAGCGCGCAGGCGGTGGTGTCGCTGCCCCCGCGCCCGAGCGTCGTCACCGAACCGGTCTCACTCATGCCCTGGAATCCGCAGACGACCGGTACGGTCCCCGATGCCACTGCCCGAGTGAGCGGCCCTGTGTGTATCTCCGTGATGGCGGCTCCGTCGTGCGTTCCGTCCGTGAGGATGCCGGCCTCGGGACCGGTGTAAGCGCGGGACGCTATGCCGGCCCCGCGCAGCTCGTGGGCCACGACCACGGCGCTGATGACCTCGCCCACGCTCTGGAGCAGGTCGCGCTCGTGCGGGTCGCCCGGCAGGTCGGAGATGAGGCCGAGCAGCGTGTCGGTGGCGTAGGGCGCACCTTTGCGGCCCATCGCGCTGACCACCACGACCGGGGCCTTGCCGAGCTCAAGAGCGGCCTCGACCCGCGCGGCGATGGCCGCGCGACCCTCGGTCGTGGCGACCGAGGTGCCGCCGAACTTCATGACGACGAGGGGGCGTGATTCTGCGGCCTCGGAGGTCACGTCACTCCCCCATCAGGTTCTCGAGCCCGACCACCAGTCCGCTGCGTGAGCCCACTTCGCGGCACGCCAGAACGACGCCGGGCATGAAGCTCGTGCGGTCGATCGAGTCATGGCGGAGCGCAAGCGTCTGGCCGGTGCCCCCGAAGACGACCTCCTGATGCGCGACGAGGCCCGGCAGACGGATCGAGTGCACATGCACGCCGTCGACCTCCGCGCCGCGGGCGCCCTCCATCCCCGCGAGCTCCGTGTCGCGCCCGGGGGTCGTCGGGGTCTCGCGGCGCGCCGCCGCAACGAGGCGAGCGGTCCGGATCGCGGTGCCGCTCGGTGCGTCGAGCTTGCGGTCGTGGTGCAGCTCGACGATCTCGCAGTGGGGCATGAAGCGCGCGGCCTTCTCGGCGAACTGCATCATCAGCACGGCGCCGATGGCGAAGTTCGGCGCGAAGAATAGACAGGTGCCGTCCGGCGCCAGCTCTGCGAGATCGGCCAGGGTCTCCTCGGTCAGGCCGGTGGTGCCGACGACGCAGTCGACACCCGCGGGCAGCGCGACGCGCAGGTTGGACTCCACGACGTCAGGGCGCGTGAAGTCGACCATGACGTCGGGCTTGAACTGCTCGATGACGCTGGTGAGGTCGGAGCGGCACTCGATGGTGGTGCCGGTGGCCGACTTGATGCAGACGCCCGAGGCGCCGGGATCGACCGCGGCGACGACTTCCATGCCTTCGGCCTCGTCGATGGCCTTGATGACCTCGGAACCCATCCGGCCGGCAGCGCCGGTGACCAGTACGCGAATCATGCCACGTGCCTTTCTCGCAGGAATCGGACGATCAGCGGACGAGATGCGCGAGCCCGTCGTTGGAGAACGGGCCGATGACGGCGAGCACCTTGTCGTGGGACAGCACGTCGGAGCTGACGCGCTTGATGTCATCCATGGTCACGGCGTTGAACCGCTCGAGCACCTCGTCGGCGGAGAGGATCTCGCCGCCGGTGACCTCGTTCTTGCCCAAACGCGTCATGCGCATGCGGGTCGACTCGAGGCCCAAGACGAGGTGGCCGGCGGTCGCCTGACGCACGCGCTCGAGCTCCTCGGTCGTGACGCCCCGCTCGGCGATGCGCTCCATCTCGATACGGATGAGGCGGATGACCTCCTCGGCGTTGTCCGGACGAGTACCGGCGTAGACCGCGAACTCACCGGTGTCCTGGTACAACGCCGAGAACGAGTAGACCGAGTAGGCCAGGCCGCGCTTCTCGCGGATCTCCTGGAAGAGGCGCGAGCTCATGCCGCCGCCGAGGATCCCGTCGAGCATCGACAGCGCGAAGCGGTCGGGGTGATGCGCGTTCATCGTGGACACGCCGTAGCAGATGTGCGCCTGCTCGGTCTCCTTCTCCAGCACGGCGAGGCGGGCCTCGTGGGCCGCCTCGGCGACCGGACGCACGCTGCGCGGACCGGCCGGCAGCTCGGCGAGGAACTGCTCGGTGAGCGCAACGAGCTTCTCGTGGTCGACGTTGCCTGAGGCGGCAACGACGCAGTTGCCGGCGACGTAGTGCTTCTTGCGGAACGCCACTGACTGACGGTGATCGAAGCCGCCCACGGTGTCGCGGTTGCCGAGGATCGGAAGCCCGATCGGGTGGGTCGGCCAGAGGGTGTTGCTGAAGACCTCGTGGATACGATCGTCCGGGGTGTCCTCCATCCGGGCGATCTCCTCGATGACGACCTCACGTTCGCTGTCGCACGATTCGTCGGTCAGCGACGCGTTGACGACCATGTCCGCGAGCATCTCGAACGCGATGGGCAGGTGCTCGTCGACGAGCCGCGAGTAGTAGCAGGTGTACTCCTTGGAGGTGAACGCGTTGAGCTCCGCGCCGAGACGATCGAACTCCTCCGAGATCTCGCGGGCGCTGCGCGACGGCGTGCCCTTGAACATCATGTGCTCCATGAAGTGCGACATGCCCGCTTCCTGGGGGGTCTCGTCGCGCGAGCCGACGGCGAACCAGATGCCGAGGGCGACCGAACGGACGGTGTCCATCGGCTCAGACATCACGGTCACGCCGTTGTCGAGCACCGTCTTGCGATAGAACATCGGGGCACCGCCTCAAGGGTCGTCGGGAAGTCCTCGTATTGTAGCGCGGGTGTCGGACGCGGCGGCACGATCCGCCGGAGCGTGTCCGCCCGACCGGCCGGACCGGGAGCTCAGCGCCGGCTCGACAGGGCCTCTCGCTCGAGGATCGCCCTCTTGCGCTCGACGCCCCAGCGATAGCCGCTCAGCTCGCCCGAGGAACGCACCACCCGGTGGCACGGAACGATGACGGCGATCTCGTTGCTCGCGCACGCACGCGCGACGGCACGCGCCGCCGTCGGTCGCCCGATGGCCTGTGCGATCTGGCTGTAGGTCCGGGTCTCGCCGCAGGGGATCTCGCGCAGCGCGTTCCAGACGAGAAGCTGAAACGGCGTGCCCTGCAGGTCTAGCGGCAGATTGAACGACTTCGCAGGATCCTCGATCGATGCGAGCAGCGCACTGACCCAAGGCTCGAGCTCAGGGGCATCGTCCTCGGCGGCGGTCGGCCCAAAGCTCGCACTGAACGCAGCGCGAAGCGCGTCGGGATCGTCGCCGAGCGCGGCGGCCCGCAGGCCGCGATCGGTCACTCCCACGAGCAGGTGACCGAGGGAGCTCTCGACAATCGTCAGGTGCATCGCGATCCCCCTCGTGGGTGCGGTCGGGTGTCTGCACTCAGTGTAGCCTTCTCGGTCGTGTCCCGGGGTAACAGGGGCCGGACACGGCGCGACACCACCGGACCAAAAAGAAGCGGGCCACCCCGAGGGGTGACCCGCTTCGCAAGCTCGAGCTGAGCTCAACCTAGATGGCGCGCACCTGGGTCGCCTGCTGCTTGCCGTTCTGACCAGTGGCTTCCGTGAAGGAAACGGCCTGACCCTCGTCGAGGGTCTTGAAGCCCTCGGTCTGGATCTCGGAGAAGTGGACGAACAGGTCGTCGCCACCCTCGCGCTCGATGAAGCCGTAGCCCTTGTCAGCGTTGAACCACTTAACTTTGCCTTCTGCCATGAAAACCTACCCTCTTGTCCCAACGGGACAAAACGAAACGACGCGACACTTCCGCAAGAATGCGGTGTGTCACGTCGCAATCCAAAGGGCCCTTGTGGCCCGTGAACGCATTGTAGCACGTTGTGTACCGAATGCCAAATGGCGGCATATCGGGGCGTGCACCGCGCTCGGTGCGCGGAAGAAGCGTGGCCCCGCCACCCTTACGGCGACGGGGCCACGCGGTCTACCGATCCTGCTGACTAGTGGCGGCGGCGCGGACGACGGTCGCCCTCGCTCTTGTTGCCACCGCTGCCCTCGCGACGCGGGCCACGATCGCCCTCGGCCGGAGCAGAGCCCTCGGGGGCCTCGGGCTTGTCGAGACGATCGAGGCTGACCTTGCCGCGGTCGTCGATGTCGATGATCTTGACGTGGACCGAGTCGCCCACCTCGAGGACGTCCTCGACCTTGCCCACACGGCCCTGGGCGACACGGCTGATGTGGAGCAGGCCGTCCTTGCCGGGGATGAGCTCGACGAACGCGCCGAACGGCTGGATGGACACGACGCGGCCGTGGTACTCCTCGCCGATCTCCGGCTCCTTGACGATGGCCTGGATGCGGCGCGCCGCCTCCTCGCCGCCGAGGTCACGGCTGGCGATGAAGATGGTGCCGTCTTCCTGGATATCGATCTGGGCACCGGTGTCGGCCTGGATGCCGCGAATGACCTTGCCGCCCGAACCGATGACCTCGCGGATCTTGTCCGACGGGATCTTGATGGTCAGGATGCGCGGCGCGTACTCGCTCATCTCCTCACGCGGCTCGGAGATCGACTCCATCATCTTGCCGAGGATGAAAGCGCGACCCTCCTTGGCCTGCATGAGTGCCTTGCGCAGGATGTCGACCGACAGGCCCTTGGCCTTGTTGTCCATCTGCATGGC
>CAZCRB010000035.1:0-15000 GCA_964500985.1 uncultured Eubacteriales bacterium | reverse complement strand
CGGATGTCTTTGAAGTTGCTCGGGTTGACCGGCACCGGCTTGGCGTAGCCAAAGACCGGCCCCCCGCCAAAGGCGAGCAGGAGCGGGAGCAGCACCGTGCCGAAGGGGTCGATGTGCTTGAGGGGATTGAGGGTGAGCCGTCCCGCGTTCTTGGCCGTCGGATCGCCGAGCTTGTACGCGGCGTACCCGTGCATGAACTCGTGGAAAGTGATCGACGGCAGAAGCAGCAGCAGCCAGATGACGGTGTCCCAGCTGAAGTTCACGGGCGGTCCTTTGCGGAGGCGAGAAGCCCGGCGCGCAGCGCGAGGCGTCTGAGGTTGGCGAGTTCCGCCTCGCGACCGACCGCCTTGCCATCAAGCCGATCGTCGCGGGCTCGCGCCAGTATAGCCGTAAAGGCCTCGCCGGGCGTCGCGCCCATCGCGATCAGGTCGCGCCCGTCGACGGCGGGCCTCAGGTGCGACAGCTCGCTGACGTAGCGCTCGATGCGTTGCCGTCCCTGCGCATCGGTGCGTGCCCACAGCACGACCATCGCCTCGGCCGAGAACGGCGCCAGCGTCCTGAACAGCGTGCTGTCGCGCAGCGTGCGCCGGTTCTGGATCGTCTTGTTCGCCGCCGCGGCCCGCCGCGCCAGCACCAGCGCCACCTCGGCGTACTCGCGCCCGAAACGGTAGTGGCGCAGCCAGCGCTCGACGTCGTCGGCAGAACCGCTGGTGGCCATCGCCGCCACGAGCGCCTTGCGCCGCGACACCTGCCGCGCGAACAGACCCCCCACGGCACCGAGCGCGTCGTCGATCGCGCGTACCTCGACGGCGACGGACTTGGCCCGCGCGCCGGCAGGCACGAGCTCGGACAACGCCCCGAGATCGAGAAGGCGCAGCAAGCACGCGCCTGGGTCGTCCTCGTCGAGGATGCCGGTGAGCTCCTCGCGGATACGGGCGCCCGAGACCTCGTCGAGCAACCCGAGCTCAACGGCGCGACGCGCGAGCGACTCGGTCTTCTCGTCCATCTTGAAGCCGTAGCGCGTCTCGAAACGCGCGGCGCGCATAACGCGGGTCGGGTCCTCGACGAAGGACAGCGCGTGCAGGACGCGGACGACGCCGCGCTCGAGGTCGGTCAGGCCGCCGAACGGGTCGGCGATGCGGCCGACGCACCCGGGATCGATGCAGGCCGCCATCGCGTTGATGGTGAAGTCCCGCCGAAACAGGTCCTGGCGCAGCGTCGAACGCTCGACCGTGGGAAGCGCGCCCGGTCGGACGTAGAACTCGGTGCGGCTGCTGGCGACATCCACGTGCAGGTGACGACCGAGCACCACGACCGCCGTCCCAAAACGCCGGTGAGCCTTGACCCGGCCCCCGAGCACGTCCGCGGCCGCCTCGGCAAACGCGATCCCGTCGCCCTCGACGACGATGTCGAGATCGAGGTTCGGGCGACCGACGAGCATGTCGCGCACGAACCCGCCGACGAGATGCGCCCGCTCGTGGTGGCGCTGCGCGAGCTCTCCCAAGCGGTCGAGCACCGCGCGGACGTCGGGGGGCAGCAGCGCTTCGACGCCGGCGTGGAACGCGCGTGTGGCCTGTGCGTGGGCGGTGGCGAGCCCCTGGTCGAGATAGGCATCACCGTGCTCGGCGCGCAACACGTCCTTGCGCGTCACGATGCCGACGAGCGCGCCGTCCTCGCACACGGGCACGCGTCCGATACCGCGCGTGGCGAGGAGCCGCTCGAGCTGGGTGAGGTCCGCATCGGGAGAAACGGTCACGAGTTCGTGGCCCATGAACCCGGTGACGGGCGCGTGACCGAGCCCGTGGCGTGCGGCCTTGTCCACGTCCTTGCGGGTCACGAGGCCGCGCAAGACGCCGTCGGCGACGACCGGGAGTCCGCCGTGACCCCAGCGCGCCATCAACTCCCCCGCCTGGCGCATCGTCGCGTCGGGCCCGATGCTGCGAACTGGGAAGCTCATGATCGCCCGTGCCTGCAGCGGCGCCTTGACCTCGAGGGTCAGTGCCTCGCGAACGCGCTCGACGGCGTCGGGGATCGACAGGTCCCGGAACCCGGCCGATGCGGCCTGCGCGTGGCCGCCACCCCCGAGGCGCGTCATGACGGCGCCGACGTCGACCTCGGAGAGACGCGAGCGCGCGACGATCTGCAGCCGCTCCGGCATCCGCACGATGCCGATGGCGACCCGATGGCCCATGTCCTCGACGACGTAGTGCGTGAGCACGCTCGCGGAGTCGACGTACTCGTCGGCCTGGGCGACCCCCACGGCGACCGGTTGCCCGTTGACGTCCCAGACCTCGAGCGACTCCTCGAGCTGCGCGAGCAACGCGCGCTGAGCCGGGTCGAGCGTGCGGGACAGGAACTGGTTGAGCACCTCCATGTCCGCGCCGTTGGCCATCAGCCACGCGGCCGCATCGGCGTCGTAGGCCGTCGAGCCGGGATACGTCAGCGACCCGGTGTCCTCGTGGATGCCGAGCAACATGACGCTGGCCTCAAGCGGGCTGACCTCGACGCCGCGGCGCCGAAGCTCGTGGACGAGGATGCTCGTGGTCGCGCCGACCTCCATCGAGCGGTCGTCGGCGCCCTCGAGATCGCCCTCCTGGTGCGGGTGGTGGTCGTAGACGATGACCGACGGACCGAGCCGTCGCGCCACCGGTTCGAGCTCGCCGATACGGTCGGGGTCACGCGTGTCGACCATGACCAGCGCGTCGACTTCGTCGAGGTCCAGGCCGCGCAGGTCCACAAAGGACAGGAACTCCTCGTGGAGATTGTGGAACTGGCGCACGTTGGCGTTCTGGCTGCCGAGAAAGACGCCACACGCGTCCTCGAACAGCTTCGTGGCCGCCACCGTGGCGGCGTAGGCATCGAAGTCCGGGTTCGCATGTCCGACGACGACACGCATCGCGCGCCCTACAGCTCGTGGAAGAGTGGCGGGGCCGCAACCGGCTCGTCGGCAAGAAACACGGCGCTGCGGAATCGCTCCTCGCCCGCGTCGATGAGCTCGTCGGTGGCGGCGAACATCGTGCACAGCAGCGTGCCCGGCTCGACCCGGTCACCGACACGCACCGCGAGCAACAGCCCGGCTGCGGGATCGATGACGTCGTCGACCGTGGCGCGCCCCGCACCGAGCAACATCGCCGAGCGACCCACGCCCTCGGCATCGAAGCGCGCGACGAAGCCGGACTCGTTGGCACGGATCTCCCGGCTGCAGGCGGCTTGGCCCAGCACCGCCGGATCGTCGGCGACCCGTGGGTCGCCGCCCTGGGCGCCGACCCACGCGCGAAACGTCTCGAGCGCCCGCCCCGACGCGATCGCGTCGGCGAGCATGGCGCGCGCGGCGGACTCGTCGGCCGCGACGCCGCCGAGCACGAGCATCTTGGCCCCGAACACGAAGCAAAGCTCGGTGAGCGCCTCGGGACCGTTGCCGCGCAGCGTGTCGATTGCCTCGCGCACCTCGATCGCGTTGCCCACCGCCATGCCCAGCGGCTGGTCCATGTCGCTCATGAGGCAGACGACGCGCTTGCCGAGCGCCGCCCCGACGCGGGTGAGCTCAGCGGCGAGCTCGCGCGCGTCGTGCTCGGTCTTCATGAAGGCACCGCTGCCGACCTTGACGTCGAGCACAATGGCATCGGCGCCGCCCGCCACCTTCTTGCTGATGATGGAGCCGACGATGAGCGGCACGCTCGGCACGGTGGCCGTGACGTCACGCAGCGCGTACATCTTCTTGTCGGCCGGATCGACGTCGGGCGACTGAGCGATCACGGCGACGCCGACGTCGCGCACCTGCGCGAGGAACTGCTCGGGGCTGAGCTCGACACAGAAGCCGGGGATCGATTCGAGCTTGTCGAGCGTACCGCCGGTGTGACCCAGTCCGCGGCCGCTCATCTTGGCCACCGGGACGCCGCACGAGGCGACGAGCGGCGCCAGCACGAGCGTGGTCGTATCGGCCACACCGCCGGTGGAGTGCTTGTCGACCTTGACCCCGGGAATCGATGAGAGGTCGACGACCCGGCCCGAGCGCACCATCGCGTCGGTGAGCCACACCGTCTCGTCTGCGGACAGGCCGTTGAGGTACGACGCCATGAGCCACGCTGACATCTGGTAGTCCGGCACCTCGCCGCGGGCGTAGCCGAGGACGACGGCATCGATCTCTTCGCGCGAGTGCTCGTGGCCGTCTCGCTTGCGTTCGATGAGCTCCTCGAAGGTCAGCACCGCGTCCTCCCCTTCCGGGTCACGATCTCCCGCCGGCAGCGCGTACGTCGTCCAAGAAGCTCGTTCCCCGCCCGCACGCTCCGGCGAGCCCGTAGAAGTCGAGCACCGTCTCGCCGATGTCGGAGAAGGTCGACCGGATCCCGAGGTCCGCCCCGGCATCGACACCCTTGATGTGCGCGATGAGCGGCGTGTACTCGCGGCTGTGGTCGGTCGAGTCGGTGGTGGGGTCGCAGCCGTGATCGGCGGTCAGGATGAATAGGTCGCCGGGAATCAGGGCCTCGACCAGCTCCGGGATGCGCGCGTCGACCTCCTCGAGTCCCCGCGCATAGCCCTCGACGTCGTTGCGGTGCCCCCAGACCATGTCGAAGTCGACGAGGTTGGCGAACACGAACCCGTTGTCCGTCTCGTCGTTGATGCGCTTGAGCAGGTTGTCGAAGCCGTGCATGTTGTTCTCGGAGTGCGGCGACTCGCAGATGCCGCGCCACGCGAAGATCTCGCCGATCTTGCCGATGCCGTAGCTCAAGACACCGTGCTCGGCGAGCCGGTCCAGCACCGTGGGCTCGGATGGCGCGAGCGCGAAGTCACGGCGCCGGTGAGTGCGGGAGTAGACCCCCGCGTCGTCAGGGCCGATGAAGGGACGCGCGATGATCCTGCCGACCGCGTGCTCGCCGACGCAGACCCGCGTGCGCGCGATCTCGCAGAGTCGGTAGAGCTCGTCGATCTCGATGACCTGCTCGTGGGCAGCGATCTGGAACACGCTGTCGGCCGAGGTGTAGACGATCGGCTTGCCGGTCGCCACGTGCTCGTCACCGAGCTCCTGGATGATGACGGTGCCGCTAGCGGCGTAGTTGCCGAGCCACCCGAGTCCCGTCTCGCGGGTGAAGGCGTCCATCACCTCGGGCGGGAACCCGTCCGGATACGTCGGAAAGGCCCGCGTCAGCTGCAGGCCCATCATCTCCCAGTGCCCGGTGGTGGTGTCCTTGCCCGCGCTCGCCTCGGCGTTGCGCCCCCAGGAGGCCACCGGGTCGGCGACCGGAGCGACCCCCTCGATGGCGGTGACGTTGCCCAGGCCCATGGCCTGCAGGTTGGGCATGCGCAGACCGCCGACGGCGCGGGCGGTGTTGGCAAGCGTGTTGGATCCGGCGTCGCCATACTCGGCGGCATCCGGCAGCTCGCCGGCACCGACGCTGTCGAGCACCAGCACGATCGCGCGCGGTGACCGTGACATCTACAACACCACCCGTTCGATCTCCTCGATACTGGTAAGACCCGCGGCGACACGGTCGAGCGCGTCACGCCGCAGCGAGCGCATCCCGCGCGCCATCGCCGAGCGGCGCAGCTCGTCGGCGGCCGCGTCGCGCAGGTACAGCGCCGAGAGCTCCTCGTCGAACTCCATGACCTCGAACACGCCCATGCGCCCGCGGTAGCCGGTGCCCCCGCACTCCTCGCAGCCCTCGGGCTCGTAGACGACCATGTCCGCCGCCTCCCGCTCGCTGAACCCGAGGCCGACCAGCAGCTGTGCGTCCGGGCGCGTCGCGCGCTTGCAGTGCGGGCACAACCGCCGGACGAGCCGCTGAGCGACGGCGCCGAGCAGGGCCGACGACGTGATGTAGGGCGGCACGCCCATGTCCGAGAGACGGGTCAGCGCACTCGGCGCGTCGTTGGTGTGGATCGAGGTCAATACGAGATGCCCGGTGAGTGCCGAGCGGATCGCCATCTCGGCGGTCTCAGGATCGCGGACCTCACCGACCATGACGACGTCGGGGTCCGAGCGCAGGATCGTACGCAGGCCCGACGCGAACGTCAGCCCGATGCGCGCGTTGACGGCCATCTGCGTGATGCCGTCCATGCGGTACTCGATCGGATCCTCGACCGTGATGATCTTGCGGCCCGGCTCGTTGATGACACCGAGAAGCGAGTACAGCGTCGTGGACTTTCCCGAGCCCGTTGGGCCCGAGACCAGCAATGCGCCGTATGGCTTGTGCAGCATCCGCTCGAGACGCACCAGGTCATCGGGCTGCAGCCCGAGCTCACCTATGTCGTGCAGGGCCACCTGCTTGTCGAGCAACCGCAGGGTGATGGCCTCGCCGTACGGCGTGGGCAGCGTCGCGACGCGGATGTCGATCTCGCGTCCGTCCACCTTGACGGCGATGCGCCCGTCCTGCGGCCGCCGACGTTCGGTGATGTCGAGGTCGGCCATGACCTTGACGCGCGAGAGGAGCTCGGACTGGGCTCCTTTTGGCAGCCCGGCGGTCTCTCTCAGCACGCCGTCGACGCGGTGGCGGACCCTGACGCCGCTCTCGCCCGGCTCGAAGTGCACGTCGCTCGCTCGCTCGAGCACGGCCTGGCGGATGATCTGGTTGATCATGCGCACGACGGCCACGTCGTCCTCACCGTGTGTCTCGCGCGCCTCCGACTCGGTATCGGCGGGCTCGGCCACGTTGGCGGTGCTGAGCTCTTGCAGCGCGTCGGCGCCGGCGATGAACTTCTCGATCGCATAGCGGACCTGGGAAGCGGCCGCCACGACCGGTTCGACCTTGTGCGCGGTGCGTATCTCGGTCTCGTCGATCGCCTCGACGTCGAGCGGGTCGGCCATCGCCAGAAGGATCGTCTCGCCGCGCAGCGCGATCGGTATGACCTGGCGTCGCCGCGCCATGCCGATCGGGAGCATCTGGGCCACCACGGGGTCGACGGTCGTCGACGCCAGGTTCACGTGCTCGAGGCCCTTCTGCTGGGCGAGTGCGCCGGCGATCTGCTCCTCGGTGACGATGAGCTCGCGCACGAGGACCTCGCCGATCTTGCCGCCGGAGCGCTGCTGGGTGCTCAGGGCCGCGTCCAGCTGCTCGTCTGTGATGAGGTCGGCCCGGACGAGAACCTCTCCGAGCCGCTCACTGGTGTAGGGCACAAGGACCCCTTCCGTGTCGGGTGCTGCGGGTTGTTATGCCCGAGAACGGGCCACGGAGAGCACCCATTCGAGAAGCAGGAAGACGATCACGGTCAGCGCGGCGTTGACGTCGAAGACACCGCCGTACGGCGTCTTGATCGACTCGATGCCGAAGCGGATGGTGAACGCGCTCGTCAAGGCGATGAACGAGGTCGCCCACGGCTGAGCGGCCAGCTGGCCGAAGAACTCGACGATCATGAGCAGGACCTGGGCCACGGCCATGACGACGAGCAGGTCCATGAGAACGGTGAGGATAGTGCGAACGGGCTTCGCAGCCACTGGATACCTCCACGCGCCGGCGACAAGTATGTCCCGATTATGGAGGTAGGAGCGCCCGGGGCGCTAGCGCAGAGAGTCAGACACGATGCGCGAGATCATCTTGTCGGCGACATCGCGCGAGTCCAGCGCGTGTCCCGCCATTCTCTCCCGGGCCTCGGCCACCCGGTCAGCGCGCAGGTCCGGGGCGCCGTCGACCGCGGCGCGCGCCGCCTGCATGATCGCGGGCGAGACGTCGCAGCCGTGAAGGTCGCAGCCCTGTGCCGGGTTGGCCTTGAGGTACTGGGCGGCTGCTCTCGCCTGTTCGTCAGAGATGATCATGCGCTTGGTATCGGCAATGATCTGGTGCGGCTTGACACCCCGTGATGTGGAGAATCGGTGCGGCTGTGACAAGGGTCACACGCCCTCACCAGCGAAAAGACCCCGAGAAATGGGGGAGCCCCAAGGCCGGCACCTTGAGGCTCAGGGGTAAGGGGTTGCATTCGCATGCAACTCTTGGGGCATATTACCACCCCCCAAAGTGACCATGCAACACCGCGAACGACAAATCCTACTAACGGCGGAGTACGAAGACGGAAATCACGGGGCCCAGTCCCGTCAGCAGCGGGACCAGTCCCAGAACGAGGACGAGCAGCGCGCTGACGATGGTCACCACCGTGGCACCGTCGGTCGAGCGGGCCCCTCCGGTCACAGCCTCGTCCCCCGCCCCGTCTTGGGACCCGAAGAAGAGCGCGCGCACGACGGCTCCGTAGTAGCCGAGCGAGACGATCGATCCCGCGACCCCCACGACGACCAGAACCGCATAGAAGGTCCCGAGTGCGGCGTAGCCCGCGTCTAGGTACTGGAGCGAACGCGCCACCGCGGACCCGAACGCCTCGAACTTGCCCCAGAAACCCAGGAGCGGCGGCACGCCGGCCGACGACATGAGCAGCAACGTCAGTGCGCCCGCCAGCCACGGGCGTTCGCGTCCGAGCGCGCCCATGCCGCTGATGGTGCCGTCCCACTCCGGCCGCGCCGCGCGGATGGCTCCGGCAGCGACGAACGCGCCGACGGCCGCGAGTCCGTATGTGACCACGAACACCGCGACCGCACCCGGGTTCAGCGCCGCAACGGCGATCAGAGCGTAGCCGACCTGCGCGACGCCCGCGTACCCGAGCATCCTCGTGTAGGAAGGCGTGCGTAGCGCCACGAGACTTCCGACGATGACCGACAGCGCGCCGAGCACGCCGATGATCGGCAGCAGATCGGCACCGATGCGGCCAAGAGGCAGCGCGGGAGACGCGCCCAGCGGCGCGACGGCGGTCGTGATGAGCGCAAGCGCGATCAAGACCCCGACCTTGACCGGGCCAGCGAGCACTGCGGCCGGGATCGGTGCGGCGGCCTCGTAGGCGTCCGGCGCCCACGAATGGAACGGGGCGCCGCCCGCCTTGAACACGAGCGCGGCAGACACCAGCAGGCAGGCCGCGAGCCCCGGGACGACCGGTCCCTTGGCCAGCGCCGCAGCGAGCTGTCCGTATCCGCCGCCAAAGGCGTACCCGCCGACGAGCACCGCGATCCCCATCGCGAAGAACCCGGTCGCCACCGCACCCTGGACGAAGTACTTCATCGCAGCCTCGCCCGAAACGCGCGTACGGGTCCGCGCGACCAGCGCGTACGCGCACAAGCTGGCGGTCTCAAGACCGATGAGCAGCGAGACGACGTTGGACGCGGCGATCGCGACCGACACGCCGAACGCCGCGATCACCGCGAGCGATGCGATGGGCCCGTCGTCGTCGGCCGCGGCCACGGCCAGGGCCGTCAGCAGCAACACCGCTCCCGCCCCCGCCGAGAAGATCCCGCCGACGAGGAACCCGCCGCTCGTGACGGCGGGCGCGACGACGACACCGGCGTACACCGCCGACGCGCCGGCAAGCGCGAGGCCGGCCACCGCCAGCCAACGGGCCCACCGGCGACCGCCGAACGCATCGGCGACGAGCACCGCGACCGTGGTCGCGGCAAGCGTTGCGAACGTGAGGTAGAAGGCCGCTTGTGCGCTCATCTACAGCCCTCCCCCGCTCACGACTCGGGCAAGGGCCCCTAGGGCCGCTCCGGCGACGTCGAGCACGAGCCACGGCGCGACACCGAGCGCGACCACGCAGGCCGCGAGGCCCGCCGCCGTGAGCGCCTCGCGCGCATCCAGGTCGTGCCCGTCGGCGAACCGGCCCACGGGGCCCTGGACGGTGCCGCGGACGGCACGCAGGTTGTAGGCGGCAGCCAACACGACCCCGACCCCGACCACGAGCAGCGACCACCCGTACGGGCGCAGACTCTCCAGGACGGTGACGAACTCGCCCGGGAAGCCCGACAGTCCGGGCAGGCCGGCCGATGCGAGGGACGCGAACACGAACGCGGTGCCCCACAGCGGCATGAGCGCGCCGAGCCCACCGAACGCGGCCAGCTCACGCGTATGAGCGCGCTCGTAGAGCGAGCCGACCAGGTAGAACAACATGCCGGCGACGAAGCCATGGCTCACCATGGTGAGCAACGCGGCGCCCAGTGCCGCCTGCGTCCCCACGGCGATCGCCAGAACCACGAACCCCATGTGCGCCACCGAGGAGTACGCGACGAGCCGCTTGAGGTCACTTTGCACGAGCGCGCACGCCGCACCCCAGACGATGCCGGCGATACCGAGCGCCGCCAGCAGCCACCGGGCCTGCTCGTAGCCGACGGGGGCGATCGGTACCGCGACGCGCATCAGGCCGTACCCGCCCATCTTGAGCAGGACGCCGGCAAGCACGATCGAGCCGGCCGTGGGCGCCTCGGTGTGCGCGTCCGGCAGCCACGTGTGAAGCGGCACCACCGGCAGCTTGACGAGGAACCCGACGGCCAGCAGCCAGAACAGCACCGGCTGCCACTTCTCGGAGAGCGGTTGAGCGGCGGCGGCCGAGATCGTCATGACGTTGGCGCCCGCGATGAGCATGATCACGCCCACGAGCAGTACGGCACCGCCGGCGAACGTGTAGACGAGGAACTTCATCGCCGCGCGCCGCGCATCCGACGAGCCCCAGCGCCCGATCAGCAGGAACATCGGCACGAGGACGGACTCCCACGCCACGTAGAACAGCAAGAGCGAGTCGGCGAGGAAGACGGCGGCCACGGCCCCCTGAAGCACCAGCAGCAGGGCGAAGTGGCCCCCGGGGTTGCGGGTGACGCGCCATGAGGCCGACACGGCGACGAGCCCGATCAGGATGCTGAGGACGAGCAGCGGCGTGGAAAGCCCGTCGGTCACAAGCGACCAGAGTCCGCCCCAGGCCCCGGTATCGGCGCCGGCGAGGCGTTCACCGGACAGAACCCCGGACGAGACGAGCGACGCGAGCAGCGCAATCTGGGCGAGAATGCCGAGCAACGCGATCACACGGGGCGCTCGGGCGAAGCGCGCTCCGGCGGCCCAGCTCGCCACGGCGAGCACGAGGGGCACGATGACGATGAGGTCGAGAGCTAGCACCGCCTCACCACCCCCCTATCCACACGGTAGCAGCAAGCATCAGCGCCATGGCGATGACGGCGACCGCCGCGTAGGACTGAGCGTTGCCGGACTGAAGCGCCGAGAGTCCCGCGCCGGCGAAGCGCGCGAGTCCCGCCAGGCCTTCGGCCGCACCGTCGGCGGCGAAGCGGTCACCGATGGCCCACAAAGCGCGGCTCAGCCACACCGCCGGTCGGACGATCACGCGATCGACCACCGCATCCCAGCCGAAGCCGGAGCGCGCGAGTGTCCACGCCGAGCCGAACCTCGCCGCGACCCGCTCGTCCGCGGCGGCGTCAGGGAACGCCCACCAGCCCGCGACGCCGCCGAGAACGGCGCACGCCAAGGCCGCCGCCGACACCGCGATGACGAGGGGTTCGGGCTCGACGCCCAGTGCGAGCGCGAACCGTGCCCCGGTCCAGCCCAGCCCGATCGACGGGACCGCCAGGACCGCGAGGGGTACCAGCATCGATGCGCCGCTCTCGTGTGCGTGCGAGCCGTCGGCGGAGCGCCCGAAGAACGCGAGCCGGGTCGCGCGGGCCAGGTAGAACGCCGTGAGAGCGCTGGAACCGAAGAGCAGAAGCCCGACGACGGGCGCGCCGTGCCACACCGCCTCGAGCACGGCGTCTTTGCTGAAGAAGCCCGCGAGCGGCCACACGCCGGCCAGCGCGAGCGCTCCCACAACCCATGCGCCGAAGGTGAACGGCATCGTGCGCCTCAACCCGCCCATCTCGTGGAGGTCCTGGGTGCCGGAGCCGTGGATCACGCTGCCGGATGTGAGGAACAGCAGCGCCTTGAACGCCGCGTGGGCCACGAGGTGGAACATCGCCACCTCCCACGCACCGACGCCGAGCGCGCAGAACATCAGCCCGAGCTGGCTGATCGTCGAGTACGCGAGTACCTTCTTGATGTCGCGCTGCGGCACGGCGGCGAATGCCGCGCCGACAGCCGATATCAGGCCCGCGGCGAGCAGGACACCGCGCGCCAGAGGCGCGAGCTCGTAGAGCGGGAACACCCGCGCGACGAGGTAGACGCCGGCCGCGACCATCGTCGCCGCGTGGATGAGTGCGGAAACCGGCGTTGGGCCTTCCATCGCATCGGGGAGCCACGCCTGGAACGGGAACTGCGCGGACTTGCCCAGCGCCCCGATCGCCAGCAAGAGGCCCGCGGCGGTGACGATCGCCGCGGGCATCGACCCGATCTCGGCCATCACGCCGACGTAGCCGGTCGTCTTGGCCGCACTCCACAGAAGCGCGATGCCGAGCAGCAGGCCGACGTCGCCGACGCGCGTGGTGAGAAACGCCTTGACCGCGGCGGCCGCGGCGGAGGGCTTGGTGAACCAGAACCCGATCAGCAGGTAGGAGCACGCTCCGACGAGCTCCCAGCCCACGAACAGGGCGGCAAACGAGTCGGCGACCACGAGCAGCGACATGGCGCCGCAGAACGCGGCGAGCAGAGCGAAGTAGCGCGCCCAGCCCTTCTCGCCGTGCAGGTAGCCGACCGAGAAGACGACGACGCAGGACGCCACGACCCCGACCACGACGAGCATCGAAGCCGCGAGCGAGTCCACCGCCCAGCCGATCGAGATGTGCGCCGATGCGAGCGTGAACCACCGGACAGAGCCCGCGGCCGCCAGCTCGCTGGTCCACGGCTGCGCCTGCGCGGGCGTACCGGCGACGCGCGCGAGAGCCGCCGCGCCGACCGCCGCCGTGAGCAGGGGCGCGACCAGCGCGAGCACCGGCGCCAGAGCGCGGGCCCGATTGCCGACGACGGCCGTGATCAGGGCCAGGAGAAGCGGTACCGCGACGAGCACGACCAGCACGTTGTCGAGGAGCAGGTCCATCAGCCGCTCCCCTCGGTCAGCTCGTCGATGCGCGTCGTGCGCGCACGCTTGGCGACCACGACGAGCAAGGCGAGCCCCACCGCGGCCTCGGAAGCCGCCACGACGAGCAGCAGCAGCGTGATCCCCTCGATGTGCGCCCCGCCCTGCGACCCAGCGGTCGCGGCGCCGAGTCCCGCGAGCGTGATGAGCGCGCCACCGAGCATCACCTCGACGCACGCCAGGATCGCGACGAGGTCGCGTCGCGTCAGGACGCCGTAGATGCCCAGGGCGAACAGGCCGCAGCCGACGACGATCACGCTCATCGGTCCTCACCGCCCGAGACCGCGACCACGGCGACCAGCGCGGCGAGCAGCAGCAGCCCCGCGAGCTCGAACTGGGGCAACAGATCACCGAGCAGCACGTCGCCGAGCGCCGAGACGCTGACCGCCGGCGCCGACCCCATACCGGCCACAAGCGGGCGCAGCATGAACACGAGCAGCCCAAAGACGCCGACGGCGCCAAGAACCGCGTACAGGTCGTGGACGGACTCGAGGGCCGGACGACCGGGAACGGTGCGGTGCACCAGCATGATCGCGAATAGCACCAGGACGAGCACGCCGCCCACGTACAAGAACACCTCGGCCAACGCGAGGAAGCCGAAGCCGAACAGCGCGAACAGTCCCGCGACGGCGAGCAGGAAGCCACCGAGCCCGAGCGCGAGACGCATCACGTCGCGCGTCAGGACCACGGTGAGCGCCCCAGCGAATGCGAGGGCCACCAGGGCCCAGAACAAGACGGTGGAGGTCATCGTGCGGCCTCCTTGCTGCGGGTTCGCGTACCGTGGTCGTCGATCGTGACTCCTTCGCCGGAAGCCGCACCGTGCGTCGAGTCCGCGCCGGTGGCACGGGTCCCCTCGCCGGAGCGCACCATCTCGTCTTTGTCGAAGACCGTCAGGTCCCTCGAGTAGAAGGTCAGCTCGTATTGCCCGGTATGGCGCAGGGCATCGGTCGGGCACTGCTCGGCACACAGGCCGCAGAAGCAGCACTTGCTCAGATCGAGATCGTAGCGGGTCACGCAGCGCGCGCCGGGGTCGTCGATGCGCTCGACCTCGATGGCGTAGTCGGGGCAGGTGCGCGCACAGAAGGTGCAGCCGACGCACACGCCCGAGGAACAGCGCAGGCACCGTGCGGCTTCGGCCAGCCCCTCAAGGTGGGTGAAGCCCAGCTCGACTTGGCGGAAGTCACGCGCGCGCTCGAGTCCGCGGGCCATCGGCATGACCGGGCGGCGCCGGGAGTCCTCGACACCCTCGAGCGTCGCCTTCTGGTAGCGCGGGTAGACGGGGACCGGCCGATACACCCGATCCTCGGAGATGCTCTCGCCGGCCAGGTAGCGGTGGATCGAGATCGCGGCCTCGTGCCCGCTGGCGATCGAGGCGATGGCCGAACCCGGGCCGGTCACGACCTCGCCGCACGCGAACACGCCCTCGTGGTGCGTGGTCATGATCTGTCCGGCGACGGGCAGCAGCCCGCGCTCGGTGAGCATGAGGTCGCTGCCGCCCACGAGGTTGGTCAGATCGGGTGCCTGGCCGATCGCGAACACGATCACGTCCGCGGCCACATCCGTGTAGTCCTCGGCGAACTGCGGTGAGAAGCGGCCTTGCGCGTCGAAGACCGACAGGCAGCTCTGCATCCGCATGCCGGTGGCGCGTCCGTCCTCGACGAGCACCTCTTTGGGGCCCCACGAGCACATCGCCACGACGCCCTCGTCGAGCGCCTCCTCGATCTCCCACGGGTGCGCGGGAAGCTCGTCCATGGACTCGAGCGAGGACAGAGTCACCTCGGCGGCACCGCAGCGCAGGGCCACGCGGGCGCAGTCCACGGCGACGTTGCCGCCGCCGACGACGAGGACCCGCTTGCCCTTGACGCCGCACTCCCCGCTCCAGTTGCCGGCGCGCAGGAACGGCAGGGCGCCGGTGACCCCCTCGGCGTCGGCGCCCGGCAGCGGCAGGATGCGGCTGAGCTGCAGGCCGGCCGCGATGAGGACGGCCTCGTACTCGCCGATGAGGTGGTCGATGGGGACGTCGACGCCGATCTCGACGCCGCACATCAGGCGCATGCCCATGGTGACCAGGTCGTCGATCTCGCCGTGAAGGACCTCGCGCGGAAGACGGTAGGCCGGCACGCCGGAGTACAGCGCTCCGCCGGGCTTCTCGTCCTTCTCGTAGACGTGGACCTCGTAGCCGAGCTGCAT
>CAZCRB010000034.1:0-15632 GCA_964500985.1 uncultured Eubacteriales bacterium | reverse complement strand
GCGGTACCGGGAATCACGGTGCCGGGCCCGATCTTCAGGCTTGCGGGCCGCTAGCTTCAGGGTATGCTGGTCTGCCCGGGCGGGTATAGATACGCCCGGTGGCGTGTTGGTCGTTGACACTCATAAAGGGTATGGAGTACCATGCCCCCTGCTCCAGCCGAGCGTTATTCGGTGTGTAACTTGAAAAGCGTACAGAGGTGCTATTTTTTTGTCTTTGCGGGGGTGTGCCCGAGTGGCTAAAGGGGACGGGCTGTAAACCCGTTGGCTATGCCTACGATGGTTCGAATCCATCCGCCCCCACCATGCACACACTCGCGGACCACGCGTTCGCGTTATGTAACACGCCCACATAGCTCAGTCGGCAGAGCACTTCCTTGGTAAGGAAGAGGTCACCGGTTCAAGTCCGGTTGTGGGCTCCACCGAACCGCACTGCGGCGGGACGAACACCAATGGCGGTGTAGCTCAGCTGGTCAGAGCACGCGGTTCATACCCGCGGCGTCGCTGGTTCGAGTCCAGCCACCGCTACCAGGTTCTACACGCCGCGCGAGCGGCGTTTCGAATAACGCATGCACGCGCGAAGCACATGGAACGCACGAGAGAAGACGGACCGCGGCCGGCGCCCTGAAGGGGCCGGCTCCGTCGCAAGAGGTCCTTGAAGGAGGAGACTCATGGCGAAGCAGAAGTTCGAGCGCACTAAGCCGCACGTCAACGTGGGTACGATCGGTCACGTCGACCACGGCAAGACCACGCTCACCGCGGCGATCACCAAGCGTCAGGCCGAGAAGGGCTTTGCCGACTTCACGCCGTTCGACCAGATCGACAAGGCGCCGGAAGAGCGCGAGCGCGGTATCACCATCGCCATCGCGCACGTCGAGTACGAGACCGAGACTCGTCACTACGCTCACGTTGACTGCCCGGGTCACGCCGACTACGTCAAGAACATGATCACGGGTGCTGCGCAGATGGACGGCGCGATCCTCGTTATCGCGGCGACCGACGGCCCCATGGCCCAGACCCGCGAGCACATCCTGCTCGCCCGTCAGGTCGGCGTTCCCTACATCGTCGTCTTCCTCAACAAGTGCGACATGGTCGACGACGAGGAGCTCATCGAGCTCGTCGAGATGGAAGTTCGCGAGCTGCTCAACGAGTACGAGTTCCCGGGCGACGACACCCCGATCGTCAAGGGTTCGGCCCTCAAGGCCCTCGAGGGCGACGAGGCGTGGAACGCCAAGATCGACGAGCTCATGGACGAGGTCGACGCGTACATCCCGCTCCCCGAGCGTGACATCGATCGTCCGTTCCTGATGGCCATCGAGGACGTCTTCACGATCACCGGCCGCGGCACCGTCGCCACCGGTCGTGTCGAGCGTGGCATCGTCAAGGTCGGCGACGAGGTCGAGATCGTCGGTATCCACGAGGAGACCAAGAAGACCGTCGTCACCGGTGTCGAGATGTTCCGCAAGCTGCTCGACCAGGCTCAGGCCGGCGACAACGTGGGCGTTCTGCTCCGCGGCGTGGCCCGCACCGAGATCGAGCGTGGCCAGGTCCTCTGCAAGCCGGGCTCGGTCACCCCGCACACCGAGTTCATGGGCCAGGTCTACATCCTGACCAAGGAGGAGGGCGGCCGCCACACTCCGTTCTTCGACGGCTACCGTCCGCAGTTCTACTTCCGCACCACCGACGTGACCGGCGTTGCCCACCTTCCCGAGGGCACCGAGATGGTCATGCCGGGCGACAACGTCGAGATCCGCGGCGAGCTCATCAACCCGATCGCCATGGAGGACGGCCTGCGCTTCGCCGTCCGCGAGGGTGGACGCACCGTCGGCTCCGGCCGCGTCACCCAGATCCTGAAGTAGGACCGTTTACGCAGCGAACCAAGGCGGGGCCCGGCGGCTGCCGGGCCCCGTTTCGCCGCCTCTAACGAGGCCGGCTTGCGTTTGACAGTGCTGAAAACAGGGTGATACAGTACCCTACCGCGCCTGCGCCCGAACCCGGGGCACGCGCCCCCAAGGAGGATCCATGCGAACTCTGGTGACGCTGGCGTGCACCGAGTGCAAGCGCCGTAACTACACCACCAAGAAGAACAAGCAGAACAACCCTGAGCGCATCGAGTACAAGAAGTACTGCAAGTGGTGCAAGACGCATACGCTTCACAAGGAAACCCGCTAGTTCTTTTTTTCGGAGCGTGAACGTAGGCCAGTAGCTCCAATTGGTAGAGCGCCGGTCTCCAAAACCGGATGTTGGGGGTTCGAGCCCCTCCTGGCCTGCCACACTCACTACCGTCGCGGCGGGATCGTCGCGACGTTTGTTGCGAAGCGGTGCCCCTGAGGCGCCGCACCAGAACGGACGGATGACTGATGGCCAAGGCAGCAACTGAAGACCTGAGCACGGGCAAGACGCAGAAGGCGGACAAGGGCGGCAAGGCTACCAAGCCGAGCAAGCCGGGTCTCTTCGCGCGGTTGGGCCAGTATTTCCGCGATGTGCGCTCAGAGATGAAGCGCGTCGTGTGGCCGACCCGCAAAGAAGTGATCAACTCAAGCGTGATCGTCATCGTGACGCTCGTCTTCTTCGTGATGTTCACCCTGGTGTTCGACACCATCTTCGTTCGCCTCATCGGCGCCATCGCGCAAATCGGGAACGGCTAGTCGTATGGCGAAGAAGTGGTACGTCATCCACACGTATTCGGGCTACGAGAACAAGGTCCGGACGAACCTCTTGCACCGCATCGATTCGATGGGCATGCAGGAGAAGATCTTCGATGTGAAGATCCCGACCGAGACCGTGACCGACATCAAGGAGGGTGGCCGCAGGGTCACCTCTGAGAAGAAGGTCTTTCCCGGCTACATCCTCGTGCAGATGGAACTCGACGACGAGTCCTGGTACGTGGTGCGCAACACCCCCGGGGTGACCGGGTTCGTGGGCAGCCAGGGCAAGCCCGTCCCGCTGTCGCGCGATGAGTTCAACCGCATCATGAAGCGGACCGAGGCCGGACCGAAGGCGAAGACCACAACGGACTTCGTCGAGGGTATGAACGTCAAGGTGACGTCGGGCCCGTTCGCCGAGTTCGACGGTACCATCGCGGAGGTGAACCTCGATCGCTCCACGCTGAAGGTCATGGTCACGATCTTCGGCCGCGAGACGCCGGTCGAGCTCGAGTTCGGTCAGGTAGCGAAGGTCTAGATACGGAAGCGTTCGGCACCGCTCGTGCCGCCGGCCTACTCCCGGCGGTCGCTTCTCTCGGGTGTGCCGTTGCCATAGATACGACTCAACGGCGGCACAAGTGCCGCAGGTAAGGACAGGGACTCAAGATGGCCAAGAAAGTCTCCGGCTTCATCAAGCTGCAGATCCCGGGCGGCCAGGCTAACCCGGCTCCCCCCGTCGGCCCCGCCCTCGGTGCCCAGCAGGTCAACATCATGCAGTTCTGCCAGGCGTTCAACGCGGCGACTGCTGACAAGAACGGGACGATCATCCCGGTCGAGATCACGGTCTACGAGGACAAGACGTTCGACTTCATCCTCAAGACCCCGCCCGCTGCCGTGCTGCTCAAGCAGGCCACCGGCATCGAGAGCGGCTCGGATGCCCCCAACCGCAACAAGGTCGCGACGGTCACCAAGGACCAGCTCCGCGAGATCGCTGAGCTCAAGATGCCCGACCTCAACGCCAACGACATCGACGCGGCGATGAAGATCATCGCCGGCACCGCTCGCTCCATGGGCGTCGTCGTCGCCGACTAGCTCGTATTCCGGTTTTCATCGCGGCGCCCTGCGCCGCGCGACAGGTGGGAGGGGCGCCACGACGGTGCCCCGCCAAGACCACAGGAGGAACGTCATGGGCAAGATGGGCAAGAAGCGCGTGGTTTCGGCCGCCAAGGTCGAGAAGGACACGCTGTACACGCCGCTCCAGGGCCTGACCCTGGCCAAGGAGTGCGCAACCGCCAACTTCGACGAGACCGTCGAGGCTCACTTCCGTCTCGGGATCGACACCCGCCAGGCTGACCAGCAGGTCCGTGGCTCCGTGTCGCTGCCGCACGGCACCGGCAAGAACGTGCGCGTCGCCGTGTTCGCCGAGGGCGAGAAGGCCCGCGAGGCAGAGGCCGCCGGCGCGGACGTCGTCGGCAGCGACGACCTCGTCGCCAAGATCGAGGGTGGCTGGTTCGACTTCGACGCCGCCGTCGCCACGCCCGATATGATGGGCAAGGTCGGCAAGCTGGGTAAGGCCCTCGGACCGCGCGGTCTGATGCCGAACCCCAAGCTGGGCACCGTGACCATGAACGTCGGTCAGATCATCACCGAGCTCAAGGCCGGCCGCGTCGAGTACCGTGCCGACAAGTACGGTATCTGCCACGTGCCGATCGGCCGCGCGAGCTTCGAGCCTGCGGCCCTGGTGGAGAACTACGGTGCGCTGCTCGACGAGATCATGCGCGCCAAGCCCTCGTCCTCGAAGGGCAAGTACGTCAAGTCCATCGTGATCTCCTCGACGATGGGCCCCGGCATCAAGCTCGACCCCAGCGTTCAGCGTAACCTGCTCGAGGGCTGATCGCCCAAGAGCGTGTGCGGCCGCCGATTCGGTGGCGGGTGTCTTGACTGCGACGCGCAGGGCGCCCATACTTCAGCGTCGCATTGAGAATCTCATAGCGCGTACGATCCGCTGCCGAAGACAGCCGGTGTCCGGAGCAAGTCCGGGCCTAAAGGAGTACCGACGTATTCCGCCTGCCGAGGTGGTCGCAGAGCACTGACGTGCTCGCAGAGTAGTACCTACTCGCGGCCTCCGATGCCTCTCGGGCACGGGGGCCGCGTTGTCTTTTCCGGAGACCCGGAAACGATGCGCGGCCCGACCGAACGACTCACGCGTGAGTCACCAGGCCGGCCGTGCGCGCAAGAAGAAGGGAGGTGTGTGCATGCCGACTGCCAACAAAGAAGTCTTGGTCGCTGAGATCAAGGAGCGGTTCAATGAATCCGACTCCGTGATCATGGTCGACTATCGCGGTCTGACCGTTAAGCAGATGCAGGCGCTTCGCAACGCTCTGCGCTCGGTCGGTGGAGACCTCGCGGTCTACAAGAACTCGCTGACCGAGATCGCCATCCGTGAGCTGGCGCTTCCGAACATGGATGCGTACCTCGCGGGCCCGACGGCGTTCGTCTTCATCAGTGAGGACCCGGTCGCTCCCGCCAAGGCGCTGACCGTGTTCGCCAAGGAGAACCAGGCCCTGGAGCTCAAGGGCGGACTCGTGCAGAACCAGGTCGTCGACGCCGATGGCGTCAAGGCCATCGCGACCCTGCCGTCCCGCGAGGAGCTCATCGCCAAGCTGCTCGGCACGATGCAGAACCCGCTCCGTGGCACGGTCACCGTTCTCAGTGGTCCGGCCCGCGCGTTTGCAACCGTGCTCGACGCGATCGCCAAGGAGAAGGCCGCCTAGACAGGCGCGCCTTGTACGTAGCAGAAGCTGCGGACGGACGAGGTCCGGACCGCGATACTAGAAGGAGATACACAGAATGGCTGTTAGCAAGAGCGAGATCATCGAAGCTATCAAGGAGATGCCGGCCCTGGAGCTCTCCGAGCTCGTCAAGGAGCTCGAGGAGATCTTCGGCGTGTCCGCCGCCGCTCCGGTCGCCATGGCTGCCGCTGCTGCGCCGGCCGAGGCCGCTGCCGCTGAGGAGAAGACCGACTTCGACGTCGTGCTCGAGGGCTTTGGCGACAACAAGATCGGTGTCATCAAGGTCGTTCGCGAGCTGACCGGCCTGGGTCTCAAGGAGGCCAAGGACCTCGTCGAGGCCGCGCCGAAGCCGGTTCTCGAGGGTGCTGCCAAGGACAAGGCCGAGGAGGCCAAGACCAAGCTCGAGGACGCCGGCGCCGCCGTCACCCTCAAGTAGTTCGGTCCTCCAACGTCTCGCGAACGGCTTCGGCCGGGCGCAATGATGGAAACGAAAGGCCGGGACCCAATCGGGTCCCGGCCTTCCATATGCTATCGGCAATGGGAAGAATAGGCTTGACACCCCACGAGGGTTTGACTAGCCTACTACTTTGCGACTATTGTCGGCCGCTCCGTACTCTGAAGGAGGAATCGCCTGGTGCCCCGCGGAGAAGGTTCCCCCGCCCTCAGCGCCGATCGGCGCATCCGTCGAAGCTTCGCCAAGATCCCCGAAGTTCTCGACGTTCCCAACCTGATCGCCATCCAGAGAGACTCGTTCGACTGGTTCCTCAATGAGGGCCTGCGCGAGACTTTCCGGGACATCTCTCCCATCGAAGACTTCACCGGCACGCTCGCGGTGGAGTTCGGTGCGCATGAGTTTGGCGAGCCCAAGTACTCGGTCGAGGAGTGCAAAGAGAAGGACATGTCCTTCCAGGCGCCTCTCTTCGTCGACGTACGGTTCATCAACAAAGAGACCGGAGAGATGAAGGAGCAGTCGGTGTTCATGGGCGATTTCCCGCTCATGACCGACCGCGGTACCTTCGTCATCAACGGCACCGAGCGTGTCGTGGTCTCGCAGCTCGTCCGCTCTCCCGGCGTGTACTACTCCGAGGAGCTGGACAAGACCACCGACAAGATCATCTACACCGCAAAGGTCATCCCCGCACGCGGGGCCTGGCTCGAGCTTGAGACCGACCGCCGCGACATCGTCAGCGTGCGCGTCGACCGCAAGCGTAAGCAGCCGGCCACGGTCCTCATCAAGGCGCTCGGCATCGCCGAGACCCGCGAGGAGATCGAGGAGATGTTCAACGGCTCTGAGGCCATCAAGAACACCCTCGACCGCGACTTCACCGAGACCCGCGAAGAGGCGCTCATCGAGATCTACAAGCGCCTGCGTCCGGGCGAGCCGCCGACCGTCGAGTCGGCCCGCTCTCTCCTCGACGGCTTGTTCTTCAACCCGCAGCGCTACGACCTCGCCAAGGTCGGTCGCTACAAGGTGAACAACAAGCTCGAGGTCGATCTCCCGGTTGACCAGACCACGCTCACCAAAGAGGACATCAAGGCGGCCGTCGGCTACCTCGTCAAGCTCTGGGAGGGAAGCGACGGCTACCAGGTCGACGACATCGACCACTTCGGTAACCGCCGTATCCGCAGCGTCGGCGAGCTCATCCAGAACCAGTTCCGTATCGGACTGGCTCGTATGGAGCGCGTCGTGCGCGAGCGTATGACCACCCAGGACGTCGACGAGATCACGCCGCAGTCGCTGATCAACATCCGCCCCATCGTGGCGAGCATCAAGGAGTTCTTCGGCTCCTCGCAGCTGTCGCAGTTCATGGACCAGACCAACCCGGTCGCCGGCCTGACGCACAAGCGTCGCCTCTCCGCGCTCGGCCCGGGCGGCCTGTCGCGTGAGCGCGCCGGCTTCGAGGTCCGCGACGTCCACCCGAGCCACTACGGCCGCATGTGCCCGATCGAGACCCCTGAAGGTCCGAACATCGGACTCATCGGTTCGCTCGCGACCTTCGCGCGCATCAACGAGTACGGCTTCATCGAGACGCCGTACCGCAAGGTCGTCAAGGGCAAGGTCACCGATGAGATCGAGTACCTCACCGCGGACAAGGAAGAGCGCCACGTCATCGCGCAGGCCAACGAGCCGTTCGACGCGAAGACCGGCAAGTTCCACAACGCCAAGGTGCTCTGCCGCGTGAAGGGCCAGGGTCCCACCGGTCAGTTCGGTGAGCCCGAGGAGCGCATCCCCGACGAGGTCGACTACATGGACGTCTCGCCGCGCCAGATGGTGTCGGTGGCGACGGCGCTCATCCCGTTCCTCGAGCACGACGACGCGAACCGCGCCCTCATGGGCTCGAACATGCAGCGCCAGGCGGTGCCGCTCCTGCGCCCGTCGGCCCCGCTGGTCGGAACCGGCCTCGAGCATCGTGCCGCCAAAGACACCGGCGAGATCATCACCGCTCGCCGCAACGGGACCGTGGAGCGCGTCGACAGCCAGACGATCGTCGTCCGTGCTGAGGACGGTACGCTCGACGAGTACCACCTGCCCAAGTTCATGCGCTCCAACCAGGGCACGTGCATCAACCACCGCCCGCTCGTCCGCCAGGGCGAAGCGGTCGCGGCCGGTCAGGTGCTCGCTGACGGTCCGTCCACCGAGGACGGCGACCTCGCGCTCGGCCAGAACCTTCTCGTGGCGTTCATGCCGTGGGAGGGCTACAACTACGAGGACGCGATCATCATCTCGGAGCGCGTCGTCAAAGACGACCTGCTGACCTCGATCCACATCGAGGAGTACGAGGTCGAGGCTCGCGACACCAAGCTCGGACCTGAAGAGATCACGCGTGAGATCCCCAACGTCGGCGAAGACGTGCTCGCCAACCTCGACGAGGACGGCATCATCCGTATCGGCGCCGAGGTGTTCCCGGGCGACGTGCTGGTCGGCAAGGTCACCCCGAAGGGCGAGACCGAGCTCACCGCCGAGGAGCGCCTGCTGCGCGCCATCTTCGGTGAGAAGGCGCGCGAGGTGCGCGACACGTCGCTGAAGGTTCCGCACGGCGAGACCGGCCGCGTCATCGCGGTGCGCAAGATGAGCCGCGAGGCGAGCGACGACCTGAATCCGGGCGTCAACGAACTCGTCCGCGTCTACGTCGCACAGAAGCGCAAGATCAACGAGGGCGACAAGCTCGCGGGCCGTCACGGCAACAAGGGTGTCATCGCCAAGATCCTGCCGGTCGAGGACATGCCGTTCCTCGCTGACGGTACCGCGCTCGACATCATCTTGAACCCGCTCGGCGTGCCGAGCCGTATGAACATCGGCCAGCTGCTCGAGACCCACCTGGGTTGGGCGGCCGCCGTGGGCTGGAACGACGATCCCAAGGCCAAGACCTCGGTCGACGGTCCGATGCACGTCGCGACGCCGGTGTTCGACGGTGCGCGTGAAGAGGAGATCTCGGCCGTCATCGAGGCTGCGAACACCAACCTCAAGATGAAGGCCCGCGAGCGCTTCGGCGCCCAGGCGCGCGAGGAGTTCGTCCCGCACCTCTCGCAGCAGGGCAAGGCCACGCTGTTCGACGGTCGTACCGGCGAGCCGTTCCGCGAGCCGATCACCGTCGGCCAGATCTACATCCTCAAGCTGCTCCACCTCGTCGACGACAAGATCCACGCTCGTTCGACCGGTCCGTACTCGCTCATCACCCAGCAGCCGCTCGGTGGTAAGGCGCAGTTCGGTGGCCAGCGCTTCGGTGAGATGGAAGTGTGGGCCCTGTACGCGTACGGCGCGGCCTACGTGCTGCAGGAGATCCTCACGATCAAGTCCGACGACATCCTCGGGCGCGTCAAAGCCTACGAGGCCATCGTCAAGGGCGAGAACATCCCTGAGCCCGGTATCCCCGAGTCCTTCAAGGTTCTCGTCAAGGAGATGCAGTCGCTGTGTCTCGACGTCGAGATCATGTCGGAGTCCGGCGACCAGATCGCGTTCAAGGAAGAGGACGAGGACATCTTCAAGACCGCCGAGGAGCTCGGCCTGGACCTCGTTGCTGAAGAGGACCGGGGCAGCGACATCGACACGGTCGATGCGCTCGAGCAGCTGCTCGAAGCGGATGTGTCGGCGCTTGATGCCGGCGAGTTCGGCGAAGCCGACATGATCACGGACGAAGAGGAGTAAACGTGCTCGACGTCGACGTTAACAACTTCGACCGCCTGCGGATCGGGCTGGCATCGTCCGAGCAGATCCGCCAGTGGTCTCGTGGCGAGGTCAAGAAGCCCGAGACGATCAACTATCGCAGCCTCAAGCCCGAGAAGGACGGCCTGTTCTGCGAGAAGATCTTCGGTCCGACCAAGGACTGGGAGTGCTACTGCGGCAAGTACAAGCGTGTCCGCTTCAAGGGCATCGTGTGCGAGCGCTGTGGCGTCGAGGTCACGCGTGCCAAGGTGCGCCGTGACCGCATGGGCCACATCGAGCTGGCCGCTCCCGTCAGCCACATCTGGTACTTCAAGGGCGTCCCGTCGCGCATGGGTTACCTGCTCGACATCGCCCCCAAGGACCTTGAGAAGGTCCTCTACTTCGCGTCCTCGATCATCACCTCGGTCAACGAGGAGGACCGCGAGGCCGACATCGCCATGCTCAAGGACGAGCTGCAGGCCGACGTCGAGCAGCTCGACGCCGAGATGCGCGAGGAGCTTGCCGAGGTCCAGAGCGAGCGCGATCGCCTGATCGCCGTCGCTCGTGGCGAGGCCGACCCCGAGGACCACGACGATATCGACGAGGATGTCTCGGTAGAGGACCGCATCAAGAAGCTCGACAAGGACGCCGAGCGCGACATCAAGGACATCGAGGAGGAGTACGCGGACCGCAAGTCCCTGCTCTCCGATGCCTTCGATGCGTTCAACAAGCTCACGGTGAAGTCCCTCGTCAACGACGAGACGCTCTACCGCGAGATGAAGATGCGCTACGGCACGTACTTCCGCGGCGGCATGGGTGCCGAGGCGGTCAAGGACCTGCTCGCCCAGATCGACCTCGATGAGCTCGCCGAGGAGCTGCGCGTCCAGATCCGCGACGGCAAGGGCCAGAAGCGCCAGAAGGCCATCAAGCGCCTCAAGGTGGTCGACAGCTTCAAGAAGAGCGACAACCGCCCCGAGTGGATGATCCTCGACGCCGTGCCGGTCATTCCGCCGGACCTGCGTCCGATGGTCCAGCTCGACGGTGGCCGTTTCGCGACGAGCGACCTCAACGACCTGTACCGCCGGGTCATCAACCGCAACAACCGTCTCAAGCGCCTGCTCGACCTCGGCGCCCCTGAGATCATCGTCAACAACGAGAAGCGCATGCTGCAGGAGGCCGTCGACGCGCTGTTCGACAACGGCCGCCGCGGCCGCCCTGTCACGGGCCCGGGCAACCGTCCGCTGAAGTCGATCAGCGACATGCTCAAGGGCAAGCAGGGCCGCTTCCGCCAGAACCTGCTCGGCAAGCGCGTCGACTACTCCGGCCGTTCGGTCATCGTGGTCGGCCCGGAGCTCAAGCTCCACCAGTGCGGTCTGCCCAAGTACATGGCGCTCGAGCTGTTCAAGCCGTTCGTCATGAAGCGCCTCGTCGACCTCGACTACGCGCAGAACATCAAGGCCGCCAAGCGCCTCGTCGACCGTCAGCGCAAGGAAGTCTGGGACGTTCTCGAAGAGGTCATTCGTGAGCACCCGGTCATGCTGAACCGCGCGCCTACCCTGCACCGCCTCGGCATCCAGGCCTTCGAGCCGATCCTGGTCGAGGGCAAGGCCATCCGCATCCACCCGCTCGTCTGCACCGCGTTCAACGCGGACTTCGACGGTGACCAGATGGCCGTCCACCTCCCGCTCTCGACGGAGGCGCAGGCCGAGGCCCGCATCCTGATGCTCTCGACCAACAACATCAAGTCGCCGGCGCACGGTCGCCCGCTGACCACGCCCACGCAGGACATGGTCATCGGTCTGTACTACCTGACCGCGCAGCGCGACGGCATGCCGGGCGAGGGTCGTGCGTTCTTCAGCGCCGACGAGGCGGTTCTCGCCTACGACAACCGCAGCGACCTCGACCTGCAGGCCAAGATCGTCGTGCGCCTCTCCGAGGACACTGAGGTCCAGGACGAGCCGGGCGTCATCGTGAAGAAGTCCGCCGGTGAGCGCATCGAGACCACGGTGGGACGCATCGTCTTCAACCGCTCGCTGCCCGATGATCACCCGTACGTGAACCACGAGATCTCGAAGAAGGGCATCGGCACCATCGTGGAGGAGTGCACGGTTCGCTACTCCACCACGCGGATGGGCCAGATCCTCGACGAGCTCAAGCGCCTTGGTTTCCACTACGCGACCCGCGCGGGCGTGACCGTTTCGGTCTACGACGCCACGGTTCCGGAGAGCAAGGGCGAGATCCTCGCCGCATCGGACGCCGACGTCGCCAAGATCGAGGCACAGTACGACCGCGGCCTCATCACGCGTGACGAGCGCCACCGCCAGATCGTCGACGTGTGGACCCGTGCCACCGACGACGTCGGTGACGCCATGGCTGAGAGCTTCGACAAGTTCAACCCGATCTACATGATGGCGTACTCCGGAGCCCGAGGTAACATCAAGCAGATCCGCCAGCTGGCCGGTATGCGAGGCCTCATGGCGAACCCGAAGGGCGACATCATCGACCGCCCGATCAAGGCGAACTTCCGCGAAGGCCTCACCGTTCTCGAGTACTTCATCTCGACGCACGGCGCCCGCAAGGGTCTGGCCGACACGGCGCTTCGTACCGCCGACTCGGGGTACCTGACCCGTCGTCTGGTCGACGTGGCCCAGGACGTCATCGTCCGCGAGCTCGACTGCGGCACCGAGGAAGGCGTGACGTTCCCGCTCGTCAAGGACGACGGCAACATCGACCACAACCTCGTGGGCCGCTGCCTCCTGGAGCCGGCCGTCGTCGCCGAGACCGGCGAGGTCCTGCGCGAGGCCGGACACTTCCTGCGTGATGACGCCGAGGTCAACGAGCTTCTCGCTGCCGGCGTGACCCACGTCACCGCCCGCACCGTGATGACCTGCCGCGCCAAGTACGGCATCTGCCAGAAGTGCTACGGCTGGGATCTGGCCAGCAGCCGCCCCGTCGATATCGGGACCGCGACCGGCATCATCGCCGCACAGTCGATCGGTGAGCCCGGTACGCAGCTGACGATGCGTACGTTCCACACCGGTGGTGTCGCGGGTGAGGACATCACCCACGGCCTCCCGCGTGTCACCGAGCTCTTCGAGGCCCGCAAGCCAAAGGGTCTCGCCGTGCTCGCCGACGTCGCCGGTAAGCTCACGATCGAGGACGCCGACAAGTCGCGCGTGCTCACGATCAAGCCGGCCGATGGGGGCGAGGAGGGTGTCTACACCATCTCGCGCCGCACGCAGCTCATGCCGGGCATCGTCAACGGTGCCGACATCGAGCTGGGCCGCCAGCTGAGCAAGGGTTCGGTCAACCCGCACGACCTGCTCGCACTCAAGGGCCCTGCGGAGACGCTGCGCTACATCGTCGACCAGGTCCAGGACGTGTACCGCAGCCAGGGCGTCGACATCAACGACAAGCACATCGAGGTCATCTCGCGCCAGATGCTGCGCAAGGTCACCGTGCTCGAGCCGGGTGACACGGACATGCTTCCGGGTTCGCTCGTCGACCGCCTGGACTTCTACCGTCGCAACGAGGACGCCGTCGCGCTTGGCGGTGAGCCGGCCAACGGTCACCCCGTGCTGCTCGGTATCACCAAGGCCTCGCTGGCCACCGAGTCGTTCCTCTCGGCCGCCTCGTTCCAGGAGACCACGCGCGTGCTCACCGACGCCGCTATCGCCGGCAAGGAAGACGAGCTGCTCGGCCTCAAGGAGAACGTCATCATCGGTAAGCTCATCCCGGCAGCCACCGGCATGAAGCGCTACCGCTCGGTGAAGCTCACCTATCGCGGCCAGAACATCGAGTCCGAGACCTCGCCCGAGGGTCCGCTGCCGGACTGGGCGCCTGAGGAGCTCAAGGAGCTCGAGGCACTGCTCCCGGCGCGTCCGGAGCCCGGTGCACTGACCGAGGCCGACCTGGAGGGCGTGTTCGGGGACTTCGACCTGGATGCCGACGCCGACATCGACGTCTCCGCCTTCGCGGGCATGACGTTCGATCCGACCGCCGCCCCGGCAGGGTTCGGCGATGAGGTCGAGGTCGAGGAGTTCGACGCGGCGACCGCCGAGTCCGCACTCGTCGGTGACGTCGACTCCATGTCGCTCAGCGACCTGAACGTCTCGACCCGGTGGGTCAACAAGTTCGCGGAGGCGGGCGTTCTGACCGTCGCCGACCTGAAGGGCAAGACCGACGACGATCTGCTCGCGCTGCCGGGTATCGGCCAGCGCGCCGTCGACGAGGTTCGTGATGGTCTGACCGCGGCAGGGCTCGAGATCCTCTCTTAGCCCCGGCCGTTGTTTGAAAGGAGCGCCCCGCCGCGACGAGCGGCGGGGCGCTCTCATCGGGGGAGTAGGTGCCTCGAAGTTCGACGGGCGGCTCCAGAGTATGGATACGCCCGGGTGCGTGGCGTTTGACAGCCCCGCATCGGCTTGGTAGAGTGCCACTTTGTGACTTCATGCTCGGGGGCCTGCGCTCTGCGCGCTCCGTGTGACGAGCGAGGACGGAAGAAGGAGTAGAGCGTTGCCGACCATTAACCAGCTGGTCCGTAAGGGCCGCAAGCAGGTCGCCGACAAGAGCAAGACGCCGGCGCTGAAGGGCAATCCGCAGAAGCGTGGCGTGTGTACCCGCGTGTACACCACCACCCCCAAGAAGCCGAACTCCGCGCTGCGCAAGGTCGCGCGTGTTCGCCTGGTGAACGGTATGGAGGTCACGGCCTACATCCCGGGCATCGGCCACAACCTGCAGGAGCACTCGATCGTGCTCGTGCGCGGCGGTCGTGTTAAGGACCTGCCGGGTGTGCGTTACAAGATCATCCGTTCCGCGTTCGACTGTGCCGCGGTCAACAACCGTGCCCAGGCCCGTTCGCGCTACGGCGCCAAGAAGCCCAAGTAAGTAACCGGTTCAGTCGGGTAGCGCACCGCGCGCTGCCCGGTCGTGTACGAGGAGACAGGTCCTATGCCCAGGCGTGCTGCTGCTGTTCGGCGGGAAGTGCAGCCCGACAGCGTCTACAACAACAGGCTCGTGACGCAGCTCATCAACAAGGTGCTGCTCGACGGGAAGAAGGCGACCGCTGAGCGGATCGTCTACGGCGCGTTCGACGAGATCGAGGTCAAGACCGGTTCGGATCCGCTGTCGGTCTTCAAGAAGGCCATGGACAACGTCCGTCCGACCCTCGAGGTTCGCCCGAAGCGTGTCGGTGGCGCCACCTACCAGGTCCCGGTCGAGGTCAACTCGCGCCGTTCGACCACCCTTGCCATCCGTTGGATCGTCGGTTTCTCGCGCAAGCGTCGCGAGAAGACCATGACCCAGCGCCTCGCTGGCGAGATCATGGATGCCGCCAACGGCACGGGTTCCTCCGTCAAGAAGCGTGAGGATCTCTACAAGATGGCCGAGTCCAACCGGGCGTTCTCGCACTACCGCTGGTAGTCGAGAGCACTAGAAACGAATCAGAGGTCTGAGTACACAGATGGCCAAGTATTCACTGGAGAAGACGCGCAACATCGGCATCATGGCCCACATCGATGCGGGCAAGACGACGACGACCGAGCGCATCCTTTTCTACACGGGCAAGACTCATAAGATCGGTGAGGTGCACGACGGCGCTGCGACCATGGACTGGATGGTCCAGGAGCAGGAGCGCGGTATCACCATCACCTCGGCTGCGACGACGTCGTTCTGGAAGGATCACCGCATCCAGATCATCGACACGCCCGGCCACGTTGACTTCACCGTCGAGGTCGAGCGCTCGCTGCGCGTGCTCGACGGTGCGTGCGCGGTGTTCTGCGCGGTCGGCGGCGTCGAGCCGCAGTCCGAGACCGTGTGGCGCCAGGCCGACACCTATGGTGTCCCGCGTATCGCCTACATCAACAAGATGGACCGCTCGGGTGCTGACTTCTACAACGTGGTCGGCATGATGAAGAGCCGCCTCGGCGCGCGTCCCGTGCCGATCCAGCTCCCGATCGGCGCCGAGGACAGCTTCACCGGCATCATCGACCTCATCGAGTTCAACGCCGTCTTCTTCAACGAGGACGACAAGGGCATCAACCCGACCGTCGGCGAGAT
>CAZCRB010000033.1:0-15916 GCA_964500985.1 uncultured Eubacteriales bacterium | reverse complement strand
CCCGGGCGGCCTCGTCGCGCATCGAGGGCCGCTGGGCGATCGTGGCGCTCGGCGGGTGGGGCGCCGGTGCGCTGCTGCCGGCCAGCGATCTCGACCTGCTCGTGCTCTCCGACGTCGGGGCCGAGCGCGTCAAGCCGTTCGTCGAGGCGGTCCTCTATCCGCTGTGGGATGCCGGTCTCAAGGTCGGCCACCAGGTCCGCTCCCCCAAGGAGCAGAAGCGCGCCATGCGCGAGGACTTCAAGACGTGTGCCGCGGCGTTGACCGGCCGGCCGCTCGCGGGCGAGACGGGATGGGCCGACGAGACCCTGCGCGCGCTCGCCGCCGACACGCGAAAACGCCGCCGCGCCTTTCTGGCCGAGATCGCCACCCGCCCCCGCCCCGGCTCGCCCTACCTGCTGGAGCCCGACCTGAAGGACGGCGCCGGCGGGCGGCGAGACTACGACGAGCTGGTATGGACGGCCGCCGTGCTCGCCGGCACGGTGGCGGGCGACCCCGACGGGTTGATGGCGGCCGGGCTGCTGCAGGCCCCGGAGCTCGCCGACGTCCGGGCGGCCGCGGAGACGGTCGCCGCGGCGCGCTGGGTGCTCCAACGCGAGGGACACGGCGATCGCCTGTCGCTCGACGCCCTGGCGGCCTTCGCCGACCCCACTGAGCCCGAGCGGGTCCAGCGCGCACTCGTGCAGACGGCGCTCGTGCTCGAGCGGGTGCGCGGCCGGCTGGCGGGCACGGCCACGGCACCGGTCGCGCCGCTCGATACGGCAGCGGTGTTCGCGCTGCTCGACCGCGGAGACGAGGGCCTCGAGACACTGGAACGAGCGGCCGCCGACGGCGCGCTCGACCCGCTGCTGGCAGGCTTCTCGGAACTGATGTGGTGCCGGCGACCCGGGCTCGGTCACGAGCTCACCGTCGGGGCGCACTGCCTCAAGGCCGCCTCGCTCGTGGCCGGCTTCGGATCGCGCGGCGGATCGCTGGCGCGCTCGGCCGGGACGCTCGGCGACCTGCGGACCCTGTACGTGGCCGCACTCGCCCACGACGTCGGCAAGCGCGAAGGCGGCGCGGACCACGCACAGCGCGGGGCCGCCCCGGCACACGAGGCGGCGCGCGCGTTCGGGCTCGGCGAGCAGGCGGCCTGCGACGTGGCCGACCTCGTGCGGCTCCACCTCACGCTGGCCGAGACCGCGACCCGTGAGGACCTCGACGACGAGAACACGGTCCTGCGCGCCGCGGCCCGGGTCGGCCGCCGCGAGCTCCTCGCGCCGCTGCACCTGCTGACCGCCGCCGACTCGATGGCGACGGGTCCGGCGACCTGGACGCCGTGGACCGAGACGCTCGTGGCGAGCCTCGTCGCGCGGCTCGATGCCGCGCTCTCCGACGAGGTGGACGGGGCGGGGCTCGCATCGCGCGCCGAGCAGGTGCGCGAGGAGGTGCTCCTCGCGATGCCCGTCGGCCTCGATGCGGAGCGCGCGTTCGTCGAGAGCGCGCCGATCCGCTATCTCGCTTCGCGCGAACCGTCGCAGGTCGCGCGCGATGCACACCTTCTCTCCGGGCTGTCCCGCACCGGCGGCGCGACCGAAGCGGAGTTCGCGGTCACAGCGGGACCCGCCCCCGAGACCTACAGCGTGACCGTCGCCGCCCTCGACAAGCCCGAGCTCTTGGCCCGCGCCGCCGGCGCGATGGCCCTGTCGGGGCTCGACATCCTGTCGGTGGACGCCTACGGAGCGCCGTGGGGCCTGGCGCTCGACGTCTTCGTCGTCACCTCTGCGACGAACCGGCCGGTCGAACAGGACAACTGGGGCCGCCTCGAACGCTACCTGCGCGCCGCGCTGCGCGACCGTCTCGAACTCGCGACGCGCCTCGCCGAGCGCCGCCGTCACTACCCGGCGCGCCGCAGCGACGCGGTTCAGGTCAGCATCGGCTCGGCCGGCTGGGACACCGCCGTGCGCGTCAAGGCGCCCGACCGTCCCGGCCTGCTCTACGACCTCGCGCGCGCCGTCTCCCAGTGCGACCTCGACATCCGCTGGGCCAAGGTGCTCACGGTCGAGGGCATGGCGACCGACACCTTCCACGTGGTCGGTCCCGACGGCGGACCGGTCGACGACCCGGGGGTTCTCGGCCACCTCGCGATGCGGATACGCGAGTCGGTCTGAGTCGCACACCGGCGCGCTCGGGCATACTCTCGTCACGAGCACCCGACCACTCCAGGAGCACCGATGACCATCTACACGCGCTCAGGCGACCACGGCACGACCTCTCTGGCGGACGGCAGCCGCATCAGCAAGTCGTCGGCCCGCGTCGAGGCCTACGGAACCGTTGACGAGACCAACAGCGCGGTGGGGCTGGCGCGCGCGTCGGTCGACGACGCGCTCCTCGACGACGTGCTGCACTTCGTCCAGCAGCGGCTGTTCAACTGCTCGAGCTCGCTCGCCACGCCCGCCGGACACGAGACCGAGCACACGCCGGTCATCTCGGCCGACGACGTCGCGACGCTCGAGCGCGCGATCGACCGCTTCCAAGACGTCAGCGGCCCCCTCGAGCACTTCATCGTCGAGGCGGGCTCCGAGACCGCCGCACGCCTCCAGCTGGCGCGCGCGATCGCGCGACGGGCCGAGCGCCGCGTCGTCGAGCTCGCGCAAGACGAGCCGATCGACGAGCACGTGCTCGCGTTCGTCAACCGGCTCTCCGACACGCTCTTCGCCGCCGCCCGCTACGCCAACAAGCGCGCCGGGGTGGCAGAGGAGCAGTGGGACCCTGCCGCCCCGCTCCCCCGCATTCAGTAGCGGTCGGCCCCGCTCACCAGCTCGGTGACGATCCGGGGGTCCGTGAGCGTCGAGGTGTCGCCGAACGCGTCTGAGGAGGTCTCGCCAGCGGCGATCTTGCGTAGGATGCGCCGCATGATCTTGCCCGATCGGGTCTTGGGCAGGTCAGGAGCGAACTGGATGCGGTCGGGCGTGGCGATCGGGCCGATCAGCTTGCGCACGTGCCCGGTCAGGATCTTGGCGAGGTCCTCGCTCGGGTACTCGCCGTCGCGCAGCACCACGTAGGCGAAGATGCCCTCGCCCTTGACCGGGTGCGGGAAGCCGACGACGGCCGCCTCGGTGACCGCTTCGTGGGCCACCAACGCACTCTCGATCTCGGCCGTCCCGAGCCGGTGTCCGGAGACGTTGATCACGTCGTCGACGCGCCCGAGCAGCCAGAAGTAGCCGTCGGCGTCGACCTTGGCGCCGTCACCGGTGAAGTAGCGGCCGGCGAACCGCTCGAAGTACACCTCGAAGAGCCGCTTCTTCTCGGGGTCGCCCCACGTGCCGCGCAGCATCCCCGGCCAGGGCCGGTCGACCACGAGGAACCCGCCCTCGTCGGTATCCGCATCCGAGCCGTCCTCCCGCACGACCCGCGCGACGACGCCGAGATACGGGCGCGTCGCCGAGCCCGGCTTGAGGCGCGTGGCGCCGGGCAGCGGCGTGATGATGAAGCCGCCGGTCTCGGTCTGCCAGTAGGTGTCGACCACCGGGCAGCGCCCGCCGCCGATGACGCGGTGATACCACTCCCAGACGTCGGGGTTGATCGGCTCGCCGACGCTGCCGAGCAGCCGCAGCGAGGACAGGTCGTGCCTCTGCGGCCAGCCGTCGCCGTGGCGCATGAGCGCGCGCAGCGCCGTGGGGGCGGTATAGAACGAGTTGACGCCGTACTTCTGCACGACCTGCCAGAACCGGCCGGGGTCCGGATAGGTGGGCACACCCTCGAACATGATCGTCGTCGCGCCGGCCGCCAGCGGCCCGTAGACGATATAGCTGTGCCCGGTGACCCAGCCGATGTCGGCGGTACACCAGAACACGTCCTCGTCGCGGTAGTCGAACACGTCTTGGAAGCTCTGCATCGCGTAGAGCAGGTAGCCGCCGCTCGTGTGCAGGACGCCCTTGGGCTTGCCGGTCGAGCCGCTCGTGTAGAGGATGAACAGCGGGTCCTCGGCCCCCATCGGCTCGTACTCCTCGAAGTGGCGGGTCTCGGGCGCCGCCATCTCCTGGTGCCACCACGTGTCGCGCCCCGGCTCCATGTCGACCTGCCCCGAGCCGCGCTGGACCACCACGCACGCCTCGACGCTCGGACACTCGAACAGCGCCTCGTCGGCCGCGGCCTTGAGCGGGACGTGGCGGCCGCCGCGCAGGCCCTCATCGGCGGTCACGAGCAGCTTGGCGCCGCAGTCCTGGATGCGTCCGCGCAGCGCACTGGCCGAGAACCCCCCAAAGACCACGGAGTGGATCGCCCCGATGCGCGCGCACGCGAGCATCGCGACCGGAAGCTCGGGGATCATCGGCAGGTACAGCGCGACCCGGTCACCGCGCCCGACGCCCTTCTTGCGCAAGACGCTGGCGAACCGGCACACCTCGTGGTGCAGCTGCTGGTACGTGTAGGTGCGACTCGACCCGTCGTCACCCTCCCAGATGATCGCGGCCTTCGTGCGCCGCCACGTCGAGAGGTGCCGGTCGAGACAGTTGGCGCTCACGTTGAGGACTCCGTCGGCGAACCAGGTGTAGTCGAGGTCCGCGAAGCCGCCGCGCAGCGCCTCGGTCGGCTGAACGACCCAGTCGAGCTTCTCGGAGGCGGCGGCGAGCCAGTACGCGTCCCCGTCGGCGATCGAGCCCGCGTAGTGGGCGGCGAACTGCTCTTCGGTGCCCACGCGCGCCCGTGCGGCGAACTCGGCCGGCGGGTCGTAGACGGCCCCTTCCCGTGCCGCACGCACATCAGTGCCCGACTTGCGCTTCACCACGAGTACCGCCTCCAGCCCCTGGCCGATGTCAGCGTCCACGTGTGGTTATGCCCGCACCGCCCTGGCGTTTCCCACCGGCTCCGTGCGGTTCACGCGCACCCGCTCGAGCGCGCCGCGCACTATACTCAGGTGCCCCCGAAGACAAGGACCCCCAGGATGGTCTCCCCCGACACCGCAGCGCCCGACGTCGCCCTCGACCGCCGGCTCACCGAGCTCGGCAGCGTGCTCGTCGCGTTCTCGGGCGGTGTGGACTCGACGCTGCTCGCCCACGCGGCTCACGCCGCCCTCGTCGAGCGGACTGCGGCGGTGTTCGCGGTCGGCGACTTCACGCCTGCGGGCGAGGCCGAGGCAGCGCGCGCGGTCGCCGCGGGGATCGGCATACGCCTCATCGAGATCGAGGTCAACGAACTCGCCAGCGAGCGGATCGCGCACAACCCGACCGATCGCTGCTATCACTGCAAGAAGGAGCTGTTCGCGCAGCTCAAGGTCATCGCGCAGCGCGAGGGGTTCGCGTGCGTCGCGGACGGCAGCAACCTCGACGACCTGGCCGATCACCGGCCGGGCCACCGTGCGCTTCTCGAGCTCGGCATCGTCAGCCCGCTTCGCGATGCCGGATTCACCAAGGCCGCCATCCGCCAGCGCGCCCGGGAGGTGGGCCTGCCCAACTGGGACAAGCCCTCCATGGCGTGCCTGGCCTCCCGCTTCCCCTACGGCGAGATCATCACGCGCGAAGGGCTCGCTCGGGTGGACGCGGCCGAGAGGTCGCTCGCCGAGCTCGGCTTCTCGCAGGTGCGGGTGCGTGCGCACGGCGACGTCGCCCGCGTCGAGATCGCGGCCGGTGAGCTGGAGCGGGCCTGGACCCGGCGCGAGCAGGTCGCGGCGGCGGTCAAGGCCGCGGGCTTCACCTGGGTGGCGATCGACCCGCAGGGTTATCGGACCGGCGCGCTCAACGAGGGGCTCTAGCCCGCGAGCTCGCGCAGGGCGGCGCGCAGCGCGTCCGGCATGCGCTGCGCCAGCCGGGTCGGAGAGAGCATCTCGCGCGCGATGAGCCGGGTGGCATAGGGCTTGGCCGCCTCGGTGATGTCGATGTCGGGATAGAGTGCCCGAGCGACCCCCTCGACCGTGACGAGCCCTTTGAGCAGCAGTCCGTAGCCCACGGGAATCTCGACGCGCTCCTCGTCCATCACCCTGAGGAAGCCGACGGCGAACCCGCGCACATCGCGCGGGGCGCTGCCGAGGGTCCGCGCCATCAGCGCAGCCACCTTCTCGCGCACGGCGTCCTGGCGCTGCTGCGGCACGACGAGCCCCAGCTCGGCCGAGTAGCGCAGCGCGCGGTCGGCATCGCCGTACACGGTGGCCGCGAGCACCTGCGCGATCGCGATGCGCTGGGCCGGGTCGGTGTGCCCCACGATGCCGAAGTCGAGGTAGCAGATACGCCCGTCCGGCGTCACGAACAGGTTGGCCGGGTGCAGATCCGCGTGGAACCGCCCGATGACGAGCACCTGGCGTAGGAACGCCTCGGCGCCGTGCAGGGCCAGGCCGCGCGCATCGATCCCCGCCCGCTGCGCGTCGCCGAGATCGGAGAGCCGCCAGCCGTCGACGAACTCCGTCGTGAGCACGCGCCGCGCCGTCAGCGGCCACACGACGCGCGGTACCATCACGAGCGGATCGTCCCTGAAGTCGAACGCCCAGCGGTCGGCGACGCGCGCCTCGCGCCGCAGATCGCACTCCGAGCACAGCGTCTCGGCGAACTCGTCGAGCAGCGCGGGCAGGTTGTAGCGCCTGAGCCGGCCCCACCGCCCCAGACGACGCGCGAGCGGGCGTGCCGCGGCGATGTCGGCGAGTATCGCCTCCTCGGCACCGGGCCGCACCACCTTGACGGCGAGCACCGCCCCGGTCTCAAGCGTCTCTCCCACCACCGGGCGGTACGGCGCCGCGAGCAGCGCGCGGTGCACCTGCGCGATCGAGGCGCTCGCGACGGGCTTCTCGTCGAACTCGGCGAACAGCGTCTCCGGCGCGCACCCGAACTCCTCGGTGAGCACGGCGCGCACCGCATCGGCGGGAAGCGGCTCGACGGTGTCGCGCAGCTTCTCCATCTCGAAGACGAGCTCGGGCGAGAACAGGTCGGGGCGCACGCTCACCATCTGACCGAGCTTGATGAACGCCGGCCCCAGCTCCTCGAACGCTCGGCGCAGCCGCCGGGCGAACGCGGGCCCGCGCCGGGTGCGCGACAGGCCGAGCCGCGACTCCCACAGCGCCGCTGCGCCGTGGCGCACCAGCGTCACCGCGATCGTCGTTCGCCTCGACGCCATGGGGCTAGGGGGCGCCGGCGCCGCGGCGCACCAACGCGTCGAGCGACGCCTGCAGCGACTCTATGCGGCCGCGTAGCTCGGCCACCTCGAAGCGGAGCTCGTCGAGCGACTCGACGACGTCTGCCCGCGACCCGGGAGCGGAGACCTCGCCGGCGGCGAGCTCGGCCTTGAGCCGCTCCTTCTCCTCGGCGATCATCGCCGACAGCCCGTCGACGAACGCCTCGGGGCCCGAGCCCATCTCGCCCGGTGCGTGCCCCTGCCCGCGCGCGACCGCCGACTTCCACCCTTCATCGGCTGTCTCGTGCACGAGCGCCCAGGCGGCCATGAAGCGCATGAACTCGTCGTTGCCTGCCACGCGTGCCCCTCTCGTCAGGCGGCGCGTCCGCGCGAGGGTCCGCGCAGCAGCCGCATACCGTTGAGTATGACCAGAAGCGAGACGCCCGTGTCGGCGAAGACCGCCATCCACAACGTGGCGTACCCGGTGAGTGCCAGGACGAGGAACACCGCCTTGATCGCGATGGAGAAGACGACGTTCTGGGTGATGATGCGGACCGTGCGCCGCCCGAGGGCGAAGAAGCCGGGCAGCGCCGCGAGGTCGTCTGACATCAGCGCGACATCAGCCACCTCGAGCGCGGTGTCGGAGCCCGCGGCCCCCATCGCGATGCCGATGTCCGCGGCGGCGAGCGCGGGCGCGTCGTTGATGCCGTCGCCCACCATCGCCACGACGCCGTGGCGCTGGGCCAGCGCCCGGACCGCGTCGGCCTTCTCGGCGGGGAGGAGCCGGGCGCTGACGCCGGTCAACCCGACGGCCTCGGCGATCGCCTCCGCCACGCGCTCGTTGTCGCCGGTCAGCATGACCGCGTGGGTGACGCCCCCGGCGCGAAGCGACGCGATGGTCGCTGCCGCCTGCGGCCTGACCCGGTCGGCGACCCCGATCACGCCCACGGCCGCCCCGGCTCGCGCCACGACCAGCGCCGTTCGGCCGGACGACTCCTGCTCATCGACGGCGGCGGCCGACGCGGCGCCCAGGGCGCCGGATTCGCGCGCCGCCATCGGCGCGAGCACCTCGACCGGCTCGCCGTCGAGCAGCCCGCTCACTCCGCGTCCCGGCGCCTCCGCGAACGCCTCGACGTCTCCCGGATGGGCGGAGGCGCCCGCCGCGCGGACGACGGCGCGTGCGAGCGGGTGGTTCGAACGGCTCTCCAGGGCGGCAGCGAGCGCGAGCACCTCGCTTTGGGGGATGTCGCCGAGCGCGACCACCGCGACCACCTCGGGGCGGCCCGCGGTCAGCGTGCCGGTCTTGTCGAACGCCACGGCCCGCACCTTGGCCGCGACCTCGAGAAACGCCCCGCCCTTCACGAGCACCCCGTCGCGGCTCGCCCGCGTGATCGCGCTGACGATGCTGACTGGCGTGGAGATCACGAGCGCACACGGACAGCTCACCACGAGCACAACCAGCGAGCGGGTGACCCACTCGCTCCACGCGCCGACCTCGATCCCCGCGAGCACCCCGACCAGCGGGGGCACGACCGCGACGGAGGCCGCGAGCGCGATGACCGCCGGGGTGTAGTAGCGGCTGAAGCGATCGATGAGCTGCTGGGAGGGCGCGCGCGAGGCTTGCGCCTCCTCGACGAGGTAGACGATGCGCGCCAGCGTCGAGTCCGCCGAGACCGCCGTCACCGTGACCGCCAGCTCACCCTGCGTGTTCAGCGAGCCCGCGAAGACCGCGTCGCCCACCGACTTCTCGACCGGGACGGACTCGCCGGTGATGGGCGCCTCGTCGACGGCCGAACCGCCCCGCGACACCACGCCGTCGAGCGGCACGCGCTCGCCCGGACGAACGAGCACCGACTCCCCGACCCCGACGTCGCCCACGAGCACCTCGACCTCGGCGCCGGCCCGCAGGGTGCGCGCCGTGGGCGGAGCGAGGTCCATCAGGTCACGGATCGAGCGGCGCGTCCGCTCCAGTGCGCGCGACTCGAGCAGCCCGCCCAGGGCGAACAGGAAGTACACCGTCGCGCCCTCGCCCCAGTCCCCCAGCAGCGCCGCCCCGACCACCGCTATCGTCATCAGCACGTTCATGTCGAGCATGCGCGCCCTGACCGACACGAGCGCACGCTTCCAGACGAGAAGCCCGCCGAACGCGATGGCGATCGCGAACGCGGCGGTGCTCGCCGGCTCAGGTGCGCCAAAGAGCGAGCCGAGCATCCCGAGCGCCGTGAACACGCCCGATCCGGCCGTCGCGACCTCTGCGCGGTTGCGGTCCAGCCACGGGCGCGCCGGCACCGGGGAGCCGGCGGCGGCCTCATCGAGCGGCTGGATGCCGTGCCCGGAGCCCTCGACGACCCGGATGATCTGGGCGAGCGGGTCGGCGAGCGCCTCGTACTCCACGAGCAGGGTGCCGCTCGCGAAGTTGAGATCGGCCGACGCCACTCCTTCGATCCGTGCGACCGACGCACTCACGGTGCGCGCGCAGTCGGGTCAATCGAGGCCGGTGATGCGCCAGGCGGTATGCCGGTATGCCTCGCCCGACTCGAGCCCGAAGCGCGCCAGCGCCGCCTCGAGGTCCGACTCGCTGACGCGCGACGCGTCGAAGTCGACGCGCACGACGCCGGCCCGGGGGTCGCAATCGACAGCGCGTACGCCGGGAACGTCTCGCAGGGCCGCACACGCCCGGGCCGCGCACTCCGCGCAGCGAAGCGCCGCTGCGCCGGCAGTGGGGATCTCGAAGACGGCGCTCGCTCCCGCGCTCACGGGCGGGGCTCCCGCGCGTGCTCCAGTGCCACGGCGATGAGCGTGCGGACGTGCTCGTCGGCCAGACGGTACACCGCGCGCTGACCGTCGCGCCTGAACGCGACGAGCCCGCGGTCGCGCAGCACGCGCAGCTGGTGACTGACGCCGGACTGGCTGATGCCCGCGATGCTCGCGAGGTCGCAGACGCACAGCTCACGAACGGCGAGCGCCTCCAGAAGGCGCAGCCGCGTCGGGTCGGCGAGCGCGGAGAACAGCGCTGCCGTGCCGAACCTCAACGTCTCGTCGCTGAGGTTGGCGCGGGCGGCGCGAACCGCGTCGACGTCGACGAGATCGACCGCGCATGCGGCCTCGTCGGGAAATGCCTGATTATCTGAGCAGGTGTTCATACTTCCGAGCGTACGCCCACCCGCACCGAGATGCAAGACGAGAACACCCGCAGAAGGGCGCCGGAAACTACCCGCCGATGCCGAACTCGTCGAACAGCGGATCGAAGGCCTGCACGTTCCAGTCGACTCCGAGCTGGCGCAGCGTCTCGTAGTACTCCTCCTCGGAGTACTCCTTGTTCAGGATGTGGAACCGCGCGCCGTTGAGCCCGGCGCAGAATGCACAGTCACGACAGTCGATGCACTGCACGCACTCGATGATGCTGTCCGAGTTGTGGCAGTTGATGCAGTTGCGTGAGTTGTACACGTAGTTGCAGTTGCGGCACGCCTCGACGTTGAAGCAGCCGTAGTTGTTGGACGGGTCGCGGTCGTGCGTGTGCTCGTTCTTGATCCGCGCCCATTCGCGCATGAACTCGTCGTGGTTCATCGGTCCCCCTGTACGCCGCCGGTGAGCATAGCGTACCACCGCTCCGGTACCTGCGGCAGCCGACTGCGGGTATCATCGGACCATCCACCGAGGAGGAGCCATGCCGACAAGACCCGCACGTCAGACCACGATCATCACGGCCGTCGTCACCGGCGTCGTCTGCGCGGCGCTCGGCGCCGGCGCCGTCTACCTGTGGTTGCAGCCGAGCATCGATGAACTGTCGGCAACCAACGCCCGGCTCGAGGCTGACGTCGCCGACCTCGAGAGCCAAGTGGCAACGCTCCAAGTCGCCTACGCGGCCGCCAAGGCGTCCACCACGACCCCCGCTTCGCCGGCGACGAGCACCCCGACACCGCCGGTCGCCCCCGATCCCTCGACGGCGCGCGAATTCTCGTTCATCTCACGCGTGGTCGCGGGCGGCTCCCCGTCGATCGTGGCCGACTACGCCCAGCTGCTCACCGGCAAGGAGGCCGCCGCCGCGGCCAAGGCTCGCGGCGACGAGTCGCCGCCGCCCAACGACTACTACATCGTCAACGACAACAACAAGCTGCGCACCCTGCCCGTCAAGCCGGGTATCAAGGTCAAGCTCGTCTCGAACCCCGACGGCACCATCGACCAGGCCGGCTACACCGTGCCCTACGACACCTGGGCCGGCTACTTCGCCGCCCCGAGCGACGAGAACGCCGGCATCCGCCAGAGTCCCTACTGGCTGACCGTCACGGGCGGTGTCGTGACCGCGATCGAGCAGCCGTACTTCCCGTAGGCACGACCGGGAGCACCGCGCCGTATCGGCGCGATACCCGGGCCCTCAGCGCTTGCGCCGCTTGACGCCGTGCGCGCTTCCCTTGCGAGCGCCCTGCTTGAGCCGATCGAGCACCGCGCCGGTCTCGGTGCCCTCGATCTCCGCCCGCAACTTGACGACCTGGTCGCGCAAGCGCGCGGCCTGCTCGAAGTCGAGGGCCTCGGCCGCCGCGGTCATCTCGTCTTCCATCGAGGTCAACAGGCGCAACGCCTCGGGCTTGGGCAGCTTGCCGAGCTCTCTGGCGGCCTCGGCCGCGCTCGTGTTCTGGGCTTCGCCCTCGCGGACGTACTGGACGATGTCGGCGATGGCCTTGCGCACCGTCTGCGGCTCGATGCCGTGCGCGGTGTTGTAGGCGATCTGGATCTCGCGGCGGCGGTTGGTCTCGTCGATGGCGAGCCGCATCGAGTCGGTCACCCGGTCGGCGTACATGATCACCTGGCCCGACACGTTGCGGGCAGCGCGGCCGATCGTCTGGATCAACGAGCGGAAGTTGCGCAGGAAGCCCTCCTTGTCGGCATCGAGGATGGCCACGAGCGACACCTCGGGAAGGTCGAGCCCCTCACGCAGCAGGTTGATGCCGACCACGACGTCGATGACCCCCATGCGCAGGTCGCGCAGGATCTCGACGCGCTCGAGGGTCGCGATGTCGCTGTGCAGGTAGCGGACCTTGATGCCCTGCTCGAACAGGTAGTCGGTCAAGTCCTCGGCCATCTTCTTGGTGAGCGTCGTGACGAGCACGCGCTCGTCGTCGGCGACCCGCTCCTTGATCTCCCCGAGCAGGTCGTCGATCTGGCCCTTGACCGGGCGTACGATGACTTGCGGGTCGACGAGCCCGGTCGGGCGGATGATCTGCTCGACGATGTGCTGGGAGACCGACAGCTCGTAGTCGCCCGGCGTCGCGGACACGAACACGAGCTGCGGCACCTTGCGCTCGAACTCGTCGAAGCGCAGGGGCCGGTTGTCCAGCGCGCTCGGAAGACGGAACCCGTGGTCGACGAGGGTGATCTTGCGCGAACGGTCACCCTCATGCATACCGCGGATCTGCGGGACGGTGACGTGCGACTCGTCGATGATGCACAAGAAGTCGTCCGGGAAGTAGTCGATCAGCGTGTTGGCCGGCTCGCCGGGCTCGCGCCCGTCGAGGTGGCGGGAGTAGTTCTCGATGCCGCTCGTGAAGCCCATGGTCTCGAGCATCTCGAGGTCGTAGTTCGTCCGCATCTCGAGGCGCTGTGCCTCGAGGAGCTTGCCCTCGGCCCTCAGCTCGCCGAGGCGTATGCGCAGCTCCTCCTGGATCGTCTGGATCGCGTGCTCGAGCTTGCGCTTCTCGGTGACGTAGTGCGTCGCGGGCCACACGGGCAGCGAGTCGAACCGGTTGAGCACCTCGCCGGTGAGCTGGTCGACCTCGGCTATCAGCTCGATGTCGTCACCGAAGAACTCCACCCGCACCGGGTGATCGGCGTACGGCGGGAAGATGTCGAGGACGTCGCCACGCACCCGGAACGTGCCCCGGTCGAGCTCGTAGTCGTTGCGGTCGTACTGGATCTCGATGAGGTCGCGGATCAGCTGGTCGCGGTCGTAGCTCACGCTCGAGTCGAGGAACACGGCCATGCCCGCGTAGTCCTCGGGCGACCCGATCCCGTAGATGCAGCTGACCGATGCCACCACGACCACGTCGCGCCGTGACAACAGCGCGGCGGTCGCCGCGTGGCGCAGCTTCTCGACCTCCTCGTTGATGGAGGCATCCTTCTCGATGAAGGTGTCGGTCTGCGGCACGTACGCTTCCGGCTGGTAGTAGTCGTAGTAGCTCACGAAGTACACCACGGCGTTGTCGGGCATGAAGTCACGCAGCTCTGAGGCGAGCTGGGCGGCGAGCGTCTTGTTGGGCGCCATGATGAGGGTCGGCTTCTGGACCGCCTCGATGACCTTGGCCATCGTGAAGGTCTTGCCCGAGCCGGTGACGCCGAGCAGGGTCTGGTAGCGGTCGCCCTCGCGCACTCCGCGTGCGAGCTCCTCGATCGCCTTGGGCTGATCGCCGCTCGGCTCGAACGGCGCGTGGACCTCCAGCGGGCGCTTGACGGTCGCGTCGGTCGTGGGCAGGGCGAGATGCTTGGCGTCGCTCACGAAAGCGGCTCCTCTCGGGCGGCAGCGGTGCCGCGGCAGGCTAGCGGTCCCAGGACGGGAAGCTGTTGGGATACAGGCGCTCGTAGACGTCTTTTCCCCGCGAGACCTTGAGCACGAAGTGCCTGGTCGCGGGGAACTCGATCTGCTCGCGGATGTCGCCGCCCTCAGCGGCCCAGGTGTCAGCGTTGGCGAGACCCGCGTTGTAGGCCGCCAGCGCGGTCTCCACCTCGTGGTACCGCTCCACGAGATAGCGCAGGTAGGCGGTCCCGTACTCGATGTTGACACGCGGCTCTGACAACCGGTCGGGCGGGTACTTCTCGCCATCGACGAGATGGCGCGCGGCCAGCTCATTGGCGGTCGACGGCATCACCTGCATGAGGCCGACCGCGCCGACCGCCGAGCGCGCCTGCGGGTCCCAGTCCGACTCCGCCTCGATGACGGCTGCCACCAGGTACGGGCTGACCGTATGCCACTGTGCCGCGAGCTCGATCTGCCGGCGGTACTCGAGCTGGTAGTAGTTGCGCTGCCACGCCTGGGGGCCGCGCAGGAACAGGAACGCGACCGCCGCGAGCGCGATCACGACGCCGAGAAGCGCCCAGCGATAGGGCGCACGGATGGACTGCCGGTTCATCGCCGTGGGCCGCCCGGTGCGACGTCGCGCTCCCAGAACTCGGCGAGAGCGGCCAGGAACGCGTCTTGGTCGCCGTCGTTGACGATCACCTCGTCGGCGAGCGCGGCCCGCTCCGCGTCGGTCGCCTGGCAGCGCACCCGGCGCCGCGCGTCGGCCTCCGACATGCCGCGGGCCTCGGCGCGTGCGACACGGACACTGACCGGCGCGACGATCGCGAGCACGCGGTCGGCGAGCTCGCGATAGACCGGCGCCTCGGCGAGAAGCGGCACCTCGAGCACGACCACCTCGGGGCGCATCGGCAGCATGTCGAGCTCACGCAGCGCGGGCCCCACCTCGCCGGCCACCGCGGGGTGCACGATCGCGTTGAGCCGCGCCGAGCTCTCCGGCGACGCGAACGCGGCACGGGCCAGCGCCGCCCGGTCGAGCGAGCCGTCGGCAAGCAAGACCTCGTCTGCGCCGAACTCCTGTGCGACCCGGTCCAAGACCGCGGAACCCTTGCTCAGGGTCCGAGATGCGACGTCGTCAAGATCGACGATGGTCGCGCCTCGCGAGCGGAAGTACTCCGCCGCCGTGGACTTGCCGGCGCCAAGGCCGCCTGTGATCACGAGAATGAACATGCTCCATGTCTACCACATCCGCCGCCCGCGAGCCGAACCTCACAGAACAAACAGCGAGGCCGGGACGTCTCCGTCCCGGCCTCGCATCACGAGCATATGGGGTCGAAGGCTACTCGGCCTTCTCCTCCTCGGCATCCTCGTCCTCGGCCACGATGATGGCTTCGACGACCGAGTCGGCCTCGCCGTCACCGTCGGTGTCGACAGCGGAGACGACCTCCACCGCGTCGACGGTACCGTCGGCATCGACATCGATGGCGGTGATGACCGTATCGACCTCGCCGTCACCGTCGGTGTCGACAGCGGTCGAGACCTCGATCACGTCGGCCTCGCCGTCACCGTCGAGATCGACGGCCTTGACGACCGTGTCCACCTCGCCGTCACCGTCGGTATCGACAGCGGTGATGACCTCAGCCGCATCGACCTCGCCGTCGCCGTCGAAGTCCACCGCGGCGATCACCGTGTCCGCGTCGCCGTCGCCGTCGGCATCCATGGTGGCAACGACCGCGTCGGCCACACCGTCACCGTCGACATCGACGACCGCGACATCCACGTCAGTCTCGTCCTCGTCGCCCTCGCCCTCCGGGCGACCGGCGATCTCGATCTCAAAGCCGAGGGTCTCGGCGGCCGAGCGCATCGACAGCGAGATGCGACGGCGCTCGGTGTCGACGTCCATGACCTTGACGTGCACCTTCTCGCCGACAGCGGTGACCTGGTCGGGGGTCTCGACGTGGCCCTTGGCCATTTCCGAGATGTGGACGAGGCCCTCGATGCCATCGCCCAGCTCGACGAAGGCGCCGAACGGGACGAGCTTGGTCACGGTGCCCTCGATGATGGCGCCGATCGGGAAGTTCTTGACGAGCTGCTTCCACGGGTCCTCGGTGGTCTGCTTGAGGCCGAGCGAGATGCGCTCGCGGCTCAGGTCGACGTCGAGCACCTGGACGTTGACCGGGTCGCCGACCTTGACGACCTCGGACGGGTGGTTGACGTGGCTCCAGGACAGCTCCGAGATGTGCACGAGACCGTCGATGCCACCGAGGTCGACGAACGCGCCGAAGTCGACGATCGAGGAGACGGTACCCGGCAGGATCATGCCCTTCTGCAGCT
>CAZCRB010000032.1:0-16170 GCA_964500985.1 uncultured Eubacteriales bacterium | reverse complement strand
GCCATCAGCCGCCCGTACTGCGTCACGCCGCCACGCCTTCCCAGCGAGACGACCAACACCCGCAGTCGCTGCGACCCCCCGCTCATCGGCGCCTCCGTGCGCGGCGCTTCGCAGAGAACACCCACGACGCGACGATGGCCTTGGCCATCACGAGCTGTTGCACCAGCGGGTTCGCCCCGTGCGCGATCCGGATGTCACGGTACTCGCGAGCGGTCGCGACCGTGTTCGACGAGCTGACGCCGCCGAGCTGGAAATCCGCGAGCGTCTCGCCCAGCAGCGCCTGGCTCGCACCGGCCTGCATCAACCTCAAGTAGAGGTCGTAGTCGGCGGCGATGCGGTAGCGGGTGTCGAAACCTCCTGCCGCGAGCGCCTCGGCGCGCCGCACGAAGATCGACTGGTGGCGAGCGGGAGCGCGCTTGGGCAGGTGCGCAGGCCCGACGGCCTCGGCGGGCTCGTCCCACGACCCCATCGCCCCGAACACGTGGACGCCGCCGCAGACGATCGCGGGCGCGGGACGCGCGCCAAGCGCGCGTGCGACCGTAGCAAGCGCGCCTGGGCGGAGCCGATCGTCCGCGCCGAGGAACTCGACGTAGGTGCCGCGCGCGGCGGCGAGCCCCTTGTTCATGGCGAAGTAGAGCCCCTCGTCGGGCTCGCTGATCCAGCGCAGACGACCCTCGAAGCGCGACTCGTACGCGCGCAAGAGCTCGACGGTCCCATCGTCAGAGCCGCCGTCGACGACGAGGTACTCGTAGTCGGCGAAGCCCTGAGCGAGCACGGAGTCGACGGCCTCGGGCAACGATGCCGCCGCGTTGAGGCATACCGTGACCACCGAGATGAGTGGCGCGGGGGTGCGTTCGGTCACCGGACGTCTCCGTCCGGACACACGTGGGGCAGCGATGTCAGCCCAAGTACGACCGAGTCCCTCACAACTCCTCTTCGACGACGCGCTTCTGCGCCATGAGCAGGCGGTTCAGCGCGTTGGTGTAGGCCTTTGCCGACGCCACGATGATATCGGAATGCGCGCCGCGGCCGGTGAAGATGCGGTCGTCGGCGCTGCTGATCCGGATCGTGACCTCGCCGAGCGCGTCGATGCCGCGCGTGACCGCCTCGACACGGAACTCGGTCAGGTCGTTCTCGACGTCGACGATGCGGTTGATCGCCTTGTACACGGCGTCGACCGGTCCGGTGCCGTGGCTGGAGTCGATGAGGTGCTCGCCGCTGGCGGTCTCGACGAGTTCGACGGTGGCGGTGGGGATGCCGGGCTCACCGCTCGTGAAGTGCACCTGCTGCAGGTGGTAGACCTCGTGCAGCGTGCGCTCGGTCTCGCCGACGAGCGCCTCGAGGTCCTCGTCGTAGACTTCCTTCTTCTTGTCGGCGAGGCGCAAGAACTCCTCGTGGACGCGCTCGAACTCCTCGTCGGGCAGCGTGTAGCCGAGCTCCTCGAGACGGTGGCGCAGGGCGTGACGACCGCTGCGGGCGGTGAGCACGATCTCGCTGCCGCCCGCGCCGACCTCGGCCGGGTCGATGATCTCGTAGGTGGTGCGCTCCTTGAGCACGCCGTCCTGGTGGATGCCGCTGCTGTGCGCGAACGCGTTGGCGCCCACGATCGCCTTGTTGGGCTGCACGAGGATGCCGGTGATGCTCGAGACGAGCCGGCTCGCGCGCGTGATCTCACGGGTGTTGATGCCGGTGTGCACGCCAAAGACGTCGGGGCGCTGCTTGAGCGCCATGACGACCTCTTCCATCGCGGTGTTGCCGGCGCGCTCGCCCAGGCCGTTGATGGTGCACTCGATCTGCCGAGCGCCCGCCTTGACGCCCGCGAGTGAGTTGGCCGTCGCCATGCCCAGGTCGTTGTGACAGTGCACCGAGACGGTCACGTCCTCGATGCCCGGGACGTTGTTGACGAGACCGCCGATGAGGGCGCCGAACACCTCCGGGTAGGCGTAGCCGGTGGTATCGGGGACGTTGACGACGGTCGCGCCGGCCGCCACCACCGCCTCTACCACGCGGTACAGGTACTCGGGATCGGCACGACCCGCGTCCTCGGCGTAGAACTCGACGTCTTCGACGAAGCGGCGCGCGTGCTTGACCGCGGCCACGGCACGCTCGATGGCCTCCTCGCCACTGATGCGCAGCTTGTCGCGCAGGTGGCTCTCGGACACGCCGATGCCGGTGTGGATGCGCGGGCGCGCCGCGGTCGAGAGCGCCTCTGCGGCGACCTCGATGTCGCGCGGCACCGCACGCGTGAGCGCACACACCACGGCCGCATCGCCGACTTCGGCGCCGATGCGCTGGACGCTCTCGAAGTCACCGGGGCTCGATACCGGGAAGCCGGCCTCGATGACGTCGACCCCGAGCCGCACGAGCTGACGGGCGATGTCGAGCTTCTCCTCGGTGTTCATGCTCGCGCCGGGCGACTGCTCCCCGTCGCGCAGGGTGGTGTCGAAGATGTAGACCTTGTCGGTGCTCATCGTTCCTCCTCGGGTCGTGCAGGTCCTCAAGACGGTGCCGTGCGGATCCGGTCGCCGGTCCGCGCACTCAAACGAGCGCGCCCCCGGCTACCTAAGTCGCCCAAACAGTCCAAGGAGTGCCGCAGCCCCTGAAGCCCGTGCCGCGCGGGAATCCGACAACGTCAGCGAGGGGCCCGCGAACGCCGTGTTCACGCCGCACTTGCGTGGACACTGCGTGAGCGCCCCCGAAGCGATGTTGTCGGATTCCCGTGATCGCATGGCTACAGCTGCACGTACCAGGCGTCGTCCATGACCGCCTCGTCGCGGATACGGTCGAGCATCTCGGCGGTCAACGGCGCATCCACGGTCAGTGCCATGAGCGCCTGCCCGCCCTGCTCGGTACGACCGACCTGCATCGACCCGATGTTGATGCCCTCCCCGCCCAGCACCGTTCCGACCTTGCCGATCATGCCGGGGCGGTCGGGGTAGCGGAAGAACGCCATGTGCTTGCCGGGCGCCATGTCGAGGTCGTAGCCAAAGAGCGTGACGATGCGCGGCTCGTCCTTCTTGCCGATGAGCGCCGAGCCGATCTCGACCGGGCCGTGCGGCGTGGTCGCGCGCAGGATGAGCATCGAGACGTAGTCGTGGGTCTCGGCGCGCCGCGTCTCGGTGACCCGGATGCCGCGCTGCTCGGCGAGGTAGTCGGCGTTGACGAAGTTGACCGCCTCGTCGGTCGCGCGGGAGAGCAGGCCCTTGAGGGCCGCCGTGCGCACGATGCGGGTGTCGAGCTCGGAGAGCGCGCCGACGGTCATGATGTCGATCTCGTCGACGCCGCCGTGCGCGAGCTGAGCGACCATCGCGGCCATGTCCTGCGCCAGGTCGATGTAGGCGCCGACCTTCTCCATGACCTCCGGCGAGACCGGGGCGACGTTGACGGCGGTGGGGACCATGCGCCCCTCGAGGCCGAGGGCGACGAACTCGGCGATCTGCTCGCCGGCGCGGTCCTGGGCCTCGGAGGTCGAGGCGCCGAGGTGCGGGGTCAGGATCGCGTTGTCGAACTCGATGAGCGGTGAGTCGGTGCAGGGCTCGACCTCGAACACGTCGATGGCCGCGCCGCCGACCTTGCCGCTGCGCAGGGCGTCGGCGAGCGCCTGCGGCTGGTAGATGCCGCCGCGCGCGGTGTTGACCACGTAGACGCCGTCCTTCATCGCCGCGAACTGCTCGGCGCCAAACATCCCGATCGTCTCTTTGGTCTTGGGCAGGTGCACCGTGATGAAGTCCGCGAGCGGCAGGATGTCTTCGACCTTCTCGTAGACGGTGATGCCCATCTCGGCGGCGCGCGCCTCAGAGATGTAGGGGTCGAAGCCGATGAGGTTCATCCCAAAGCCGCGGGCGCGCTCGGCGACGAGCGTACCGATGCGGCCGAGGCCGAAGATGGCGAGCGTCTTCTCGTAGAGCTCGGAGCCGGTGAACTTCGAGCGCTCCCAGCGGCCCTGCTTCATGCTCGCGTTGGCCTGCGGGGTCTTGCGCGCCATCGCGAGCATGAGCGCCATGGTCTGCTCGGCGGCCGACACGATGTTGGAGGTCGGCGCGTTGCACACGATGATGCCGCGCTCGGTGGCGGCCTCCACGTCGACGTTGTCCACGCCCACGCCGGCGCGGCCGATGATCTTGAGGTTGGTGCCCGCCTCGATGACCTCGCGCGTGGCGCGCGTGGCCGAGCGGACGATGAGCCCGTCGTAGGCGCCGATCTCGGCGACGAGCTCCTCGGGCGACAGATCGGTCTTCACGTCGACGTCGAACTTCTCGCGAAGCAGCTCCACGCCGGACGGGGCGATGCTCTCGGCTACCAGTACCTTCATGTCCCCTACCCTTCCATGAATACGGATTCGGCCGCCTTGATGCCGGCGCCCCGCTCGAACTCGTAACCCAGCCCCGACAGCGTCATCTCGAGCGCCGCGAGCGTGGTGATGATGTCGAACTCGCCAAAGTAGCCGAGGTGACCGATGCGGATGATGCGACCGGTGTAGTCGTCCTGGCCGCCCGCGATGGTCACGCCGTACTTGTCCTTCATGACCTTGACGATGGCCTTGCCGTCGACGCCCTCGGGCACCCACACCGGCGTGACGGCGCTGCCGCGGCCCTCGGCCGGGGCGAACAGCTCGAGGCCCAGGGCCTCGCAGCCCTTGCGCGTCGCCTCAGCGAGCCGGCTGTGGCGGGCGATCGTGTTCTCGATGCCCTCCTCGCGGATCATCCGGAGCGCCTCGTTCAGTCCCAACACGAGCGAGACGGCCGGCGTGAAGGGCGTGGTGTCCTTCTCGACGTTCTTCTTGTACTTCATCCAGTCGAAGTAGAACTTGGGCAGCGTGGAGCGCTCGTAGGCCTTCCACGCCTTGGCGCTGACGGTGCAGGCGGCCAGGCCCGGCGGGAGCATGAGCCCCTTCTGCGAGCCGGTCATGACCACGTCGAGGCCCCACTCGTCGGTCTTGCACTCGACGGCGCCGATGCCGGTGATCGAGTCGACGATCAGCACGGTCTCGGGGTAGTCGCGCACGATCGCGCCGACGGCCTTGACGTCGTTGAGCACGCCGGTCGAGGTCTCCGACTGGGTGACGATGACGCCGCGCACGCCAGGGTTGGCCTCGAGGGCGGCCTTGACGTCGGCGGGGCGCACGACCTCGGTCCACTCGTAGGCCAGATCGATGACGTTAAGGCCGTAGGTCTCGCAGATGTTCTTCTGGCGGTCGCCGAACTTGCCGTTGCGGCACACGATGACGGTGTCACCGGCCGAGAAGCAGTTGACGATCGCGGACTCCATCACGCCGGTGCCGCTGCACGCGAAGAGCAGCACGTCGGCCGTGGTCTCGAAGACGTACTTGAGGTTGTCGATGGCCGCCCGAAACGCCGCCGAGAAGTCCGGCGTACGGTGGTGGATCATCGGTGCCGCCATCGTGAGCATGACCTCTGCGGGTACCGGGGTCGGCCCCGGGGTCATCAGGTACTTCTTCTGCATCAGCACTCTCCCCTTGCGTTCCTACGGGCGCGACGCGTGCGCGCCGCTCGGACCGGTCCTCGAATCGGTGTGGCCTTACGCGTCCTTCTTGATCCACGAGAACATCGAACGCAGCTCGGCGCCGACCTCCTCGACGTAGGCATCGGCGTGGATGCGGCGCATCGACTTGAACCACGGCTGCCCGGCCTTGTTCTCGAGGATGAAGTCGCGGGCGAACGTGCCGTTCTGGATGTCGTAGAGCGCACCGGCCATCGCTTCGCGCGTCTCGTCGGTGATGATCTTGGGGCCGGTGTAGTAGTCGCCGTACTCGGCGGTGTTCGAGATCGAGTCGCGCATCTTGGCCATGCCGCCCTCGAACATGAGGTCGACGATGAGCTTGACCTCGTGGAGGCACTCGAAGTACGCGATCTCGGGCTGGTAGCCCGCCTCGACGAGCGTGTCGAAGCCGGCCTCGATCAGGTGCGTCAGGCCGCCGCAGAGCACGACCTGCTCGCCGAACAGGTCGGTCTCGGTCTCCTCGGAGAACGTGGTCTCGATGACACCGGCGCGCGCGCCGCCCACGCCCCACGCGTACGACAGCGCGAGGTCCTTGGCTGAGCCGGTGGCGTCCTGGTGGACGGCCACGAGGCACGGCACGCCCGAGCCCTCGGTGTAGACGCGACGGACCATGTGGCCCGGGCCCTTGGGGGCGATCATGATGACGTCGACGCCGGCCGGCGCGACGATCTGGTCGAAGCGGATGTTGAAGCCGTGCGCGAAGGCGAGCGCCTTGCCGTCGGTCATCGACTCGTGGATCTCGCTGTAGTAGATGTGCGCCTGCAGCTCGTCGGGAACGAGGATCATGACGAGATCGGCCTCGGCCGCCGCCTCGCGCGGCGTCATGACCTTGAGCCCCGCCTCCTTGGCCTTGTCCCAGCTCGAGCTGTCGGTGCGCAGGCCCACGCGGACGTCGACCCCGGAGTCGTGCAGGTTCAGCGCGTGGGCGTGGCCCTGCGAGCCGTAGCCGATGACGGCGACCTTGCGGCCCTTGATGATCTGCGGATCACAGTCGTTCTCGTAGTAGATGACAGCCATGGTTGTTGCCTTCCCTCTCGTCACGGTCTCCCGACCGGTGGTTCCCGGTGTTCTCAGCTCTCTTTGCTGCCGCGCGCGAGCGCGATCTTTCCGGTGCGCGCCATCTCCTTGATGCCGTAGGCCCGGAACAGGTCCTCCATCGCATCGATCTTGTCGGTCGCGCCGGTGGCCTCGATGGTCACCGAGTTGCGGCCCACGTCCACGATCTTGGCGCGGAACACGTTGGCGATCTCGATGATCTCGTGGCGCTTCTCGGGCGCCGCGTTGATCTTGAAGAGCACGAGCTCGCGCTCGACCGACTCACCCGAGGCCAGCTCCTGGACCTTGATGACGTTGATGAGCTTGTGAACCTGCTTGGTGATCTGCTCGATCGGCGTCTCGGCCGCCGAGCAGACGATGGTGATGCGCGACAGGGTCGGGTCCTCGGTTCGCCCGACCGCGAGCGAGTCGATGTTGAACCCGCGCCGCGCGAACAGCGAGGTCACGCGCGTCAGCACGCCCGGCTTGTTCTCGACCACGACTGAAAGTGTGTGCGTCATTACTCCCACACCTCCTCGAGCAAGTCGTCGTCGAGCATCTCGGAGACGGCACATCCGGGGACGCCGCCGAGCATCTCGTCGATGCTGCCGCCCGGAGCGACCATCGGGTACACGCACTCCTCGCCCACGACCCGGCAGTCGACGATCGCCGGACCGTCGTAGTCGAAGGCGGCCTGCAGCGCGGCATCGAGCTCGCTGGGCTTGGTGGCCCGCACGCCGAGACACCCGTACGCCTCGGCGAGCTTGACGAAGTCGGGGCAGTCCTGCGGCAGGATGCTCGCGGCGTAGCGCTTGCCGTAGAACAGCTCCTGCCACTGGCGCACCATGCCGAGGTAGCCGTTGTTGAGGATGACCACCTTGACCGGGAAGCCGTTGATCTTGGCGGTCGCGAGCTCCTGGAGGTTCATCTGGAACGAGCCGTCACCGGCGATGTCGATGACGAGCGCGTCGGGGCGGCCGGCCTGCGCGCCGATGGCGGCCGGGAAGCCGAAGCCCATCGTGCCGAGCCCGCCGGACGACACCCACGAGCGCGGCGCGCGCAGGCGGTAGTACTGGCAGGCCCACATCTGGTTCTGCCCGACCTCGGTGCAGATGACGGTGTCGCGCTCGCGCGTCAGCGCGCTCACGCGCTCGACGACGTGCTGCGGGAACAGCTTCTCGTCACCGTCGGGCGAGTAGTGGAGCGGGAAGCGCTCGCGCCACTCGTCGATGACCGCGATCCACGGCTCGGTCTTGGGCTCCTCGCCGGACTTGCGCAGCTCGGCGAGCACCCCGGCGAGCACGTTCTTCGCGTCGCCGACGATCGGCACGTCGACCGGCTTGTTCTTGCCGATCTCGGCCGGGTCGATGTCGATGTGGATGATCTTGGCCTTGCTCGCGAAGGTCGAGAGCTTGCCGGTGACGCGGTCGTCGAATCGCACGCCCACGGCGATGAGCAGGTCGGTCTCGGTCATCGCGTAGTTGGTGTACTTGGCGCCGTGCATGCCCGGCATGCCGATCCAGAGGTGGTGGTCCTCCGGGAAGCAGCTCTTGCCCATCATCGTGGTCGTCACCGGGATCTGCATGAGCTCGGCCAGGTCCTTGAGCTCCTTGGACGCGTCCGAGGCGATCACGCCGCCGCCCACGTACAGCAGGGGCTTGCGGGCCCGCGAGATGAGCGAGACCGCCTGCTTGACCTGCTTGCTGTGGCCCTTGTAGGTGGGCTTGTAGCCGGGCAGGTTCACGCTTGCGGGGTACTCGAAGTCGAGCTCGCCCTTGCCGATATCGACCGGCAGGTCGATGAGCACCGGCCCCGGGCGTCCGGTGGTGGCGATGTGGAACGCCTCCTTGACCACATCAGGGATGTCTGCCGCGTCGGTGACCAGGTAGTTGTGCTTGGTGACCGGCAGGGTGATGCCGGTCATGTCCGACTCCTGGAACGCGTCGGTCCCGATGACCGCGGTCGACACCTGCGCCGTGATGAGCACGACCGGGATCGAGTCCATGTACGCGTTGGCCAAGCCGGTGACCGTGTTGGTCGCACCCGGGCCGCTCGTGGTCAGCGCGACGCCGCAGCGGCCGGTCGCGCGGGCATAGCCGTCCGCCATGTGGACGGCACCCTGCTCGTGGCGCGGCAGGATCGTGCGGATCTGCTCGGAGTCATACAGCGCGTCGAAGGTCGGCAGCGCGACACCGCCGGGGTAGCCGAAGACGACCTCGACCCCCTCTGCCTCCAGACAGCGCACCAGCGCCTGTGCGCCGGACATGCGTTCGCTCATGAGAGCACCGCCCCCTTGTCTGCTGACGAGACGAGCTTGGCGTAGCGCGACAGCACCCCGCGGGTCACGCGTGGTGCGGGCGCGGTCCAGGCGGCGCGTCGGGCCGCCAGCTCGTCATCGGATACGTTGAGTGTCAGAGCGCCGGCATCGATGTCGACGGTGATCGAGTCACCCTCGGCGACCAGCGCGATCGGGCCGCCCGCGGCGGCTTCCGGTGAGACGTGGCCCACGGCCGGGCCCTTGGTGGCGCCGGAGAAGCGGCCGTCGGTGATCAGGGCACAGCTCGTGGAGAGCCCCATGCCCGAGATCGCGCTCGTGGGGGTGAGCATCTCGCGCATGCCCGGTCCGCCCTTGGGGCCCTCGTTGCGGATGACCACGACGTCGCCGGCCACAATCGCCCCGCCGAGAATGGCGGCCACCGCGTCCTCCTCGCACTCGAAGACGCGGGCGGGGCCGGTGTGCACGCGCATCTCGGCCGGCACCGCCGACTGCTTGACGACGCCGCCGTCGGGCGCGAGGTTGCCGCGCAGGACGCGAAGTCCGCCCTCGGGGTAGTGCGCATCCTCGAGCGTGTGGATCACCGTGCCGTCGGCCGGGCGGGCACCGGCGGCGATCTCGCCCATCGTGCGGCCGTCGACGGTGGGAGCCGAGCCGTCGACGAGCCCGCGACGCGCGAGCTCGCCCATGATCGCGGGGATGCCGCCGACCCGGTGCAGGTCCTCCATGTGCAGGTCGCTGGCGGGGCTGATGCGCACGAGGTTGGGCGTGGTCGCCGAGACGGCGGACCAGTCATCGAGCGTGATGTCGGCCTCGGCCTCGTGCGCGATGGCGGTGAGGTGCAGGACCGTGTTGCTCGATCCGCCGAACGCCATGTCGAGCGTCATCGCGTTTCTGATGCTCGCCGGCGTGATGATGTCTCGCGCGGTCACGCCCTGCTCGAGCAGCTCCATGATGCGCATGCCGGCGCGCTTGCCCATGCGGATGCGCTCGGAGTAGACGGCGGGCACGGTCCCGTTGCCCGGCAGGCCGATGCCGATCGCCTCGACGAGGCAGTTCATCGAGTTCGCGGTGAACAGCCCGGCGCAGCTGCCGCACGTGGGGCACGCCTGCTCCTCCAAGACGAGCAGGTCCTCGGCGCTCATCGTGCCGGCGTTGACCTTGCCGACCGCGGTGAAGACCGTGTCGAGGTCGACCGCCTCGCCCGCGGGGCCGCGGCCCGCGAGCATCGGGCCCCCGGAGATGACGACGGTGGGCAGGTCGAGCCGGGCGGCGGCCATGAGCATGCCGGGAATGACCTTGTCGCAGTTGGGGATCATGACGACGGCATCGAACGCGTGGGCCGCCACCGCGATCTCGACCGAGTCCGCGATGACCTCGCGGCTCACGAGCGAGTAGCGCATCCCCTCGTGGTTCATGGCGATGCCGTCGCACACGCCGATGGTCGACACCTCAAGAGGCGTGCCGCCGGCCATGTAGACGCCCGCTTTGACGGCCTCGGCGATCTTGTCGAGCATCAGGTGGCCCGGGATGACCTCGTTGGCGGAGTTGACGACCGCGATCAGCGGGCGCGAGATCTCCTCGTCGGTGAGGCCGTCAGCCTTGAGCAGGCTGCGATGCGGCGCCTTGGAAAGGCCGCCCTTCATGCGGTCGCTCGCACGCTCCATACCTACGCCTTCCGTCCTGGGGACGGTGGGAGCCGAGCCGGCCGCACGGGTGCGAGAAAGCCGCCAACACGCGGTCGGCGGGGATTCGCGAGTCGAAACGGGTGCGGATACAAAACGACCGCGGGCACGCTGACGCCCCGGTCGCCGGGACGAGAGCGAGTGCTCCCGCGGTACCACCCCGCTTGGCGCCCGGTGCTCCTCGGCTGAGACGCGGCATCCCGGAGGGGATATGCCGACGCCCCGCGAAGGCGGGCGCCCACTCGTGCGGCAGGTAACGGATGCCACCGACCCGATCTACTTGTGCTGCCCGCCTGCGAAGGTCGTTCGCTTGTGTGAGACGGTCAGCCCGTTGGTCCGGGTGGCTCAGGGGCGAGTTTTCGAGACGTCCTGCGCCGGGTTTCCACCATGCCCCGGCTCTCTGAAGCGAGGATTAGCCTCTACTTGTCCCCATCAATGCCAATGTTGGTGTTCAGTTGTAGGTCGGCAGTATAGGCGAGGCGCACAGGAGCCGCAAACCCCGCCCGGACGCGGAAGGAGGGGCCCGCAGCTGCGGGCCCCTCCTCGATTCCGGAGTGTCTAGTTCGCCCAGGCTTCGAACTCGTTGACCCGATAGCTCGACGATGAGGCGCTCGTGCAATAGAGGCGGATGTAGCGCGCGTTGACGGCACTGAAGGTGTGCGTCTTGGTTCCACTCGAACCGGAAGACGTCGAGTACCGTGATGTCCAGGTCGACCCGTCCGTCGAGGTCTCAATCCGATACGAGCGCGCGTAGTAGTAGCCGTTCCAGTTGACGATCACTTTGCTGACGCTCTGCGTGCTCCCCAGGTCGACCCGGAGCCACTGGTTGCCGGTGCTCGATGAGCGCCAGTAGGTGCTCGTCGATCCGTCGACGGCCTTGCTCGCCGAGTATGACGAGCTGTAGTCGCCCGACGAAGTCGCCGTCTTGTTCAGCGCAAGGTTCGCGGGTGCGGGCACCAGAGAGATGTCTTGCGTGACACTCCCGCCGCTGATGACCGTGAGCACCTTGGTCTGGCTCGTATAGCCGGTCATGCCGTACGTCACGGTGTAGCTGCCCGGATCCAGGGTGAGATAGTACCCGCCGTTGGAGCCAGTAACCGCAGCCGCACCGCCCGCCACCTGCACCGTTGCGCCCACCAGCTTCGACCCGATCGTCGAGTCGGTGACGGTGCCGCTGACCGAACCCTGCCGGATGGCGACGAGCTTGACCGGGACCACCACCGTCTGACCGTTGACGACCGTCACCGAACCCGATGCGGTGGTGTAGCCGCTCTTGGAGACGGTGACGGTGCGCAGACCGGTGGTGACGCCGGCGAACACGGCTTTGCCGAGCGCGTCGGTCGTCCCGACCGCGCCCTCGCTCGTGGTCACTGTCGCACCCGCCACCGGCGCAGCGTTCTCGTCGGTCACGCGCACCTCAACGGTGCCAACGGTGACGACCGTGCTCGGCCACCGGTTCGACATCGAAGAACTGTGCTCGCCGCAGCTCGTGGAGCAGTCCCCCTCACTCCAGCCGGTGGGCGTGTGGTTAACCAGGCTGATACCGGTCAGGCCCTTCGAGGCGTAGCGGCTCTCGTCGCTCGTATACGCGAGCAGACGCGGCAGCCTCCAACCGTGGGGCACCTGTGAGTGGCACAGCACGCACTTGCCGTCGGAGGAGCCATTGTGGTCGCTCTCGCCGTGCACCTTGTTCATGTTGCTGAAGTTCGTGTGGCATTTCGCGCAGATCAGGTTGGTCGGCGAAACGCCGCTGTTGCTCAGGTACGCCGTGCTGTAGTCGCCCGGGTAGGACGCGTCCATGTTGACCTTCATGGTCGCTCCGTGCGGACCGGTGGACCCTGTGTAGGCATGGCACTTGTCGCACGTCACCACCGAATCGCTCGCCCACCCGGCCTTGAGATACGAAGCCGTCGCCGGAAGCGTCCACGAATAGGTGGTCCCGTTGACCTTGAAGCTGGTGCGCGCACCCGGCAAAGACGAGCTCACCCGGTGCATCGCGCTGTTCCCCGCTATGAACTCGCTCGTTCCTTGCGGCTGGTGGAAGTCGCCACCGTTCACGGCCGGGTGGCACGCGTCGCAGCCGCGATCGTGCGTCGCGATCGCCGCCGTGACAGAGGGATCCACGGAAGCATGACAGGCCGCACATGAGTAGCCGAGGGCCTTGTGCTCGGCCGTCAGTGACGAGAAGTGGCAGCCGGTGCAGCCCGCGTCGATCACCCCGGCCGTGTCGTGTTGGGCCTCGTGATCACCCGTGATCCCGGCGTGGCAGCCGGCGGAACCGCAGTCCGTCGTCGCCGGCAGAACGGAAGGACCGGCGTGACACGTCGCGCAACCGCCACCGGACAGCGCGGCATGAATCGTGGAGACGTCGGTGACTGCGTGGCACCCGGTTCCACCACATGCGGCCTTCGTCGACGCGTGGCTCTGGGCCATCGCGCCATGCTTGGCCGCGTGACAGGTCGAACACGACCGGTCCCACCCTGCCGCAAGTGTATCCACCTTGCTTTCGTGGCAGGTGACGCAACTGACGGCGCCACTTGACGCCTTGGAGTGCTCGGCCTGCATGCCGAGGAAGTGGCACTGAGAGCACGCGACGCCGGCGGGCAGTGATGAGTCCGCCACCGTGTGTGTGACGGCGCGGTAGTGGTTCGGGTCCGCGGGCGAGACCGCAGCGTGACAGTTCACACATTCCGCGGTCGCGGGAAGCGTGGGCACTCGAGCGGGGTTGTCATGACAGACCGCGCACTCGCCTTTCGCTGCCGAAGCGTGCACCGCGCGCACATCGGTCGTCTCGTGGCACGCTACGCAGGCGGAACTTGAGGGCGCGGCATGGCGCGCTGTCAGGTCCCCGTGCGTCTGGTGGCAGTCGGTACAGGTGGTGCTCACGGGCACTGCGTCGCTTCCCTGGTGACACACGCGGCAGCCGCCCAGTGTCTGACCGGCCACCACGGTGGTAGCGTTCGCGTGCAGAGAGGCGACGTCACCTATCGCGTGGCAGTTCGATCCGGCGCAAACGCCCGTCGTCGAGACGTGCCTGGCGCCCGTCTGCGTGTGGCGCTCGGCGTGGCACGCGCCGCACGAGGCGCCCCACGAGGCCGAAAGGCCGTCCACGCGTCCTTCGTGACACTCCACGCAGGTCACCGAACCGCTTGATGGCTTGCGATGCTCGGGCTGCATACCGAGCCGATGGCAGGCGGAGCACGAGTAGCCGTACTCGCTGCCATCAACGGCGGCGTGCGCCGCGGCATCGTAGTGGTTCGGGTCGGTCGGGGCCTCCTGGCCATGGCAGTTGACGCAGTCGGTGGTGGCGGGCAGGGCAGGCACACGCGTCGGATTCGCATGGCAGACGTCGCACGGACCGCCTGCGACCCTCGCGTGGATCGCGAGCGCATCCGCCTCCTCGTGGCAGTCCACGCAGAGCTGGCTGTCACCGGCCACGTGGTTGGGATTCGGGTGCACGACGTGGCAGCTGCTGCACGCAGCCGTGGCCGCGGCGGGTATCCGGTCCGGCACGGCGTTGCGGTGACACAGCTCGCACGTCGAGGAGTAGATGGGATCACGCGATACGTAGTCCTCGTGCACGACCGGCAGCGCGTTGCTCGGATGGCAGTTTGCCGACGAGCACGTCGCGGGCATCGCACTGTAGGTGTGCTTCCCGGGAAGCCCGCGGTGATAGTCGCCACCCTCGGCCGTATGGCACGACGCACACTCGGCGGTCGCGGCCGTGACACTCGGAACCCGGCCGGCATTCGCGTGACACACCGCACACGCACCCTTCGCGGCACCCGAGTGCACGCTCCGCACGTCGATCGACGCGCCGCCCGAAGCGTGGCACTGCCCGCAGCCAAGGCTGGCGGCACCCGATGCGCGGTGACCCCCGGCGTCGGGGTGGGCAGCCGAGTGACAGGCGCTGCAGGTCGTGTCGTGTGCGGTGATCGCCGCCTGGACCACCGGGCCGCGCGGTGCCTCGAAGTTGGCGTGGCACACGGCACACGAGGTGAGCACCTTGCCGCTGGGCGTGGTCGTTGTGTAGCCGGCGTCGTGAATCACTTCCAGCTGAACGCCGTGGCATGGCGCGCACGGCACAGCGGGATCTGCGACGTAGGAGGACTGATGGGTTGCCGGGATCTGTCTATGGACGACGTGGCACGCGTCGCAACTCGTGTCGCCGTTCGCAATCGCGCTTGAGACGCGCGCATCCAGCGAACCGTGGCACGTGGCACAGCTGAGGGCGTCGCCCCGGTCATCGTAGCGAGGTGCCCGGACGTCGCCGCCCGGTCCGGTCGAACCGAGGTGCTCGTCCATCAGACTCGAGACGTGGCACATCGCGCACTCGTCAGTGAAGGCGCCCCCGGGCGCCGAGCCGGTGGCGTACGCGTAGTGAGGGCCAGAGCCGTCCAGCAACAGCGGAGTCGCCCAGTGACTGGCGTAGTGGGGCTTCGCCTCAGTGGGGTGGCAGTTCGCGCAGTCGGCCGTCGCCGGAAGCACGGCGATACGGGTGGGGTTGTCGTGACAGACCGCACATCCGGAATGGTTGGCAGCCGCGTCGGCCACGTCATGGCAGCCGGCACCCGCACACGTGGAGCTCGTGGCTGCGGTGTGCGCACCCTCAGGGTGATCGGCGAACACGAAGTGGCAGGACACGCAGTCTGAGGTCGAAGGCACAGCGGTCGTTGAGTGGCACACGAGACACGAGGTCTTGGACGCATCGCCCGTGAGCGCCGCATCGACGTGAATCGCGGCGAGGTCACCTGGGTGGCACTGGCCACACGCAGAAGCCTCTCCCGCGGACGGTGGCGTGTGGCCGGTGGCGGCCCCGCCATGCGCCTGGGTGCTCGTCCCTGGGGCATGACACGAGCCCTGTGCGCACGTCTTGTTCCACGGCCCGAACGAGCCGCGGGGACCGGGGTGGCACGCCGAACACTGTGCCGAGCTGGCGGACGAACTGGAACGCTGGTGCTCGACGAGCAGCTCGGTCTCGTGACAGTCGCCGCAGGTCTTGCCGCCACCGTCGACCACCGACGCCACGTCAGCGGCGTGCTGCGTGGCACTGTAGCCATGGGTGCCAGCGTTGCTCGGATGACACGAGGCGCACGTCGGTACGAACGCCGAAGTCCCGCTCTTGGCCAAGGAGTGGCATGCGTCGTTCACACACGTCACAGGCGCCAATACCGCCACGCCGCCGTTGGCTTGCTTGAGCGTGGGGCCGGGATACGCGACGGACGCGTGTCCAGCGTGCTGCGCGGGTGCGTCATGACAGGCCGTGCACGCCGCACTTGCATGACACGTGGAGCATTGCGGGTAGCCGGCGCTGAGCTCGCGTTCGACCCAGTTGAAGCCGCGGTGGATCGAGTGCAGGTCGGCGGGCGCAGTGTTGAGTGAAGCAGCGGTCTTGAAGTAGCCGTACGGCGTTGACGCCGGATAGCCCCAGACCCCGGGCCAGTCGGCCGGCAGGGGGATCCAGAAGTAGTCGCCCCCGTTGTGGCATCCCTCGCAGGCACCCCGGTAGTGGTAGTGCGTGTCGTACGGCCTCATGGTCGCGTGGCACGCCGCGCACTTGTCGTAGTTCACCGACGGCGTCGCGAATGCGACACGGCTGGTCGGCGCCTGCTGAGTGACCTCGTGACACGTGAGGCACTCGCTGTTGTCGTACGG
>CAZCRB010000031.1:0-16207 GCA_964500985.1 uncultured Eubacteriales bacterium | reverse complement strand
GCCGCCGCCGCACCGGCCAGCAGGTTGACGGCGACGCTGCCCAAAGAGGCGGCGATCATGGCCGTGTCGGTGGTCCCGATCAGCGAGAACCCGGTGAGCACGGCCAGCGCCGTTGCGCCCGCCACCGCGAGCAGCCACGTGCTCGCGACCCCAAACCGGCGCTGAGCGAGCAGGCCCGCCGCGAACCACGCGGCCAGCACCAGGCCGACCGAGGCCGCCAGACCCACGCCGTTGACGTACCACTCGGCGAGCGCTCCGCCCGAGCCGCCGGCGACGGCCGCGACCGAGAGCGCGAAGGTCGCCACGCCCACCAGCGAGAGCAGCGCATTCGCCAGCGCGTAGGCACCGGTCACACGGGCGCCTCCGGTCAGGGGCCTCCCGGTCCACCCGATGAACGCCCAGCGCACCCTCACGGGGCTGCCCGAGGGCGCGGCGGTCTCAGCGTCGGCGGGTACGTCCCCGCCGTCGGCCGCGTCGCTCTCGTCCTCATCGCCCCGGATCTTGGCGAGCGTCACCCAGTCGGCGAGCCAGGCGGCCGCAAAGGCGCCGAGGGCGACCGCAGCGGCGGCCGCGAGTCCGGTCGCCACATCGAGCCCCCACGGCGATGCGATCCCGAAGGCGTCGGCTGCTGTGTCGGCGGCGACGGCGCTCTGCCAGATTCCGAACGGCACTCTCAGCACGACCGCGATCGCGGCGATGGCCTGAAGCGCGACGACGAACAACGAGATCGCGCGCGGCGCGCGGGCCAGCCGGAAGAGCCCCAGCAGCACGAGCAGCACGAGCGCGGCTTGCGCGAGCGAGCGCACGGCCAGATCGAGACCGACGCCGACTTCGCCGGAGTACGTTGCGGCGAGCTCGCGCGAGACCGCGGCCGCCAGGGCGTCAGCGGCCGTCACGATGCCCATGCCGGCGAACGCGATCCAGATCGCGTCGCGCCGCTCGTCGGCAGGAAGGAAGCGCGCAAGAAAGGTTCTCATCGGGGGGCCGGGGCCTCCTCGGCGATCTGCGTCTCGGAGGTGGCGGCCGCCAACGGATGGCGGGCGTGGTCGGCGGCGCAGGTGTTGCCGTCGCCAAAGAGCAGCTCGCGCTCCGCGCCCGTGAGGGCCGAACGTGCCTGGTCGCGCAGGTTGTTCACGCCGATGAAGAACTCGCGCATCATCACGACGAGCAGGTACCGGCCCTTCTCGTTGGGCACGAGATGCTCGGCATCGTCGACCTCGAACGCGTTGGCGGTGCGCATGAACGCCATCTCGAGCGGGAGCCCCTGCTCGATGCGCACGCCGAAGTCGCGCTCGAACGCCCGCTTGTCGAGCGACATGCCGAACAGCGACATGAGGAACCGGTAGCGCATGCGGTCGCCCTTGGGGAACGAGCGGCGCTGGGTGCACGGGGCCTTGCCGGCCTGGATGCGGTCCGAGTACTCCTTGAGCGAGAACGTGTTCACGTACAGGGAGCCCTCGAGGAAGCTGAACGCGCCGGAACCGAGCCCGACGTAGTCCTCGTAGTCCACGATGTACTCGTCGATCATGCCGCCGCCGGTACGCGAGAAGGTCCACGCGCTCGCCGGCTCGAAGGTGTCGGCCAGGCCCTCGCAGATCTCGTGGTAGTAGCGGGCCTCGCGGTCGTAATCCACCTTGCCCACGGTGCGCTTGAGCGAGTCTGCGACCGCCGGCGAGGCCATGAGCGGATAGAAGGTCACCTGGTTGCAGCCGGTGTTCTTCACGATCTCGATGTCGGCCGCGAGCTTCTCGGGCGTCTGGCTCGGGAAGTTGAAGATCATGTCCACGTTGATCGAGTGGAACGCGCCCTCGACGGAGCGGAGCCGCTCGATGATCTCGTAGGCGGAGCCGTACTTCTCGTAGCGGTCCATCTGCTTGAGCAGCTCGTCGTCGAAGCTCTGCACGCCCACGCTGAAGCGGTCCACGCGCCCGGCGAGCGGGTCGATCCAGCGCGGATACAGGTGGTTGGGGTTGGTCTCCGAGGAGACCTCCTGGATCGAGAAGAGCTCCTTGGCCAGATCGATCGTCGTGCACAGCTGCTCGATGTCGATCGTCGGCGTGCCGCCGCCCACGTACATGGAGCCGAAGTCATAGCCCAGGTCCGCGACGCGCCGCATCTCCTCGCGCAGGTTCTCGAAGTAGCGCTTGGAACCGGTCTCGTCGAACGGGAACCGGTTGAACGAGCAGTACGGGCACAGGCGCTCGCAGTACGGGACGTGCACGTACAGCATGTACGGGCGGTCCGGCACGGGCGCGGGGAGCGCGGGCAGGTCGACGGTCTCGAGCTTGAGATAGCGCGAGCTCGCTTGGCGCATGACGGTGGTGAGCAGCCGCTCGGACAGCATGGGTCTGGTCGCTCCTGTGGTCAGTCGGTGCGCGCTCGGGCTAGCCGATGGCGCGCTTGGCGATGTCGGTACGGTACGTTGCGCCCTCGAACGAGATGCGGGACACGGCCTCGTAGGCGGCGGCGATGGCATCGGCGAAGGTCGGGCCGAACGCGGTCACGTTGAGCACGCGCCCTCCCGCGGTGACGAGCACGCCGTCCTGGTCGAGCTTCGTGCCCGCGTGGTAGACCACGACGCCTTCGACCTTCTCGGCGTCGTCGATGCCGGTGATCGGCTTGCCGGTCTCGTAGTCACCGGGGTAGCCGCCGCTGGCCATGACGACCGAGACCGCCGGGAAGCGGCTCCACGACAGGCTGCCCAGCTCGGCGAGACGACCCTCGGCGGTCGCCGCGACCACCTCGTAGAAGTCGCTCTCGAGGCGCGGCAGCAGCACCTGGGTCTCGGGGTCGCCGAAACGGGCGTTGTACTCGAGCACCTTGGGGCCCTGCTCGGTCAGGATGAAGCCGCCGTAGAGCACGCCGCGGTACTCGATGCCCTCGCGCACGAGCGCCTCGGCCGTCATCTGCATGACCTCGACCATGCGGGCGTAGTCCGCGGCATCCACCACCGGGACCGGCGAGTAGACGCCCATGCCGCCGGTGTTGGGGCCGAGGTCGCCGTCGAGCGCGCGCTTGTGATCCTGAGCGGGCGCCATGGGCAGCACGGTGTTGCCGTCGACGAAGGCGAGCAGCGAGACCTCCGGGCCCTCGAGGAACTCCTCGATGACCACACGAGCGCCGGCCTCGCCAAAGCGGCCGCTGAAGCAGTCGCGAACGGCCTCCTCGGCCGTCGCGGTGTCCTCGGCCACGATGACTCCCTTGCCAGCGGCGAGGCCGTCGGCCTTGACCACGATCGGTGCGGGATGGACGCGCAGGTAATCGAGGGCCGAGGACTCATCGTCGAAGACGGCGGCCGCGCCGGTCGGGATCTTGTAGCGGTCCATCAGCTCTTTGGAGAACGCCTTTGAGCCCTCGAGCCGTGCACCCTGGGCACCGGGTCCAAAGACCGGCACGCCCGCCGCGCGAACGGCGTCGCCCACACCGGCGACGAGCGGGGCCTCGGGCCCGATGACGACGAGCGACGGCGTATGCTCGCGCACGAACGCGACGACCGCCTGCGGGTCCTCGATGTCGAGCGTGATGTTGGTGGTGATGCGCTCGGTGGCGGTTCCGCCGTTGCCGGGCGCCGCCCAGATCTCATCGACCTGCGGCGAGGCGGCAAGCGCGTGAACGATGGCGTGCTCGCGGCCGCCCGATCCCAGAACGAGTACGGAGATGCCCATTGAATGGCCCTTTCGAGGCGCAGGCTGACGACTACTGGGAGGATTGTAGCCCAGCGCGCGCCGTCGGCGGTCTGCTCGGAAAGATACTGAGCATGGATACCCTCGACGCGCGCGCACTACCCGGTAGCGTTGCGGCGCTCGTACGCGAGCTGGCCGACGACGGACATCTCGCGCTGCTCGTGGGCGGTGCGGTGCGCGACCTGGTTCGCGGCCAGCGACCCGCCGACTGGGACGTCGCCAGTGATGCGGGGACCGCGGCGGTCACCGCAGCGGCGGAGCGGACGGGGTCGCTGCGCGGGAGCTGGTCGCCCGGCGAGCGCTTTGGGACGGTCGGCCTGGCCTTTGACGACGGGACGGTCGTGGAGGTCACCCGGCTGAGGGCGGATCCAGGCGATGCGGAACCCCTCGTCGCGCGCGTCGCCGCCGACTCCGCGGTGCGCGACTTCACGATCAACGCCATCGCCTTCGACCCGGAGTCCGGCGCGCTGCTCGACCCCACCGGCGGGCTCAATGATCTCGAGGCCGGTGTCCTGCGGGCACCCACCGACCCCGATGCCCGCTTCGCCGAGGACCCCGTGCGCGTCGTTCGCGCCGCGCGGTTCGCGGCTGAGCTCGGGTTCACCCTCGAGCCGGCCACCCGCGAGGCGGTGGGCCGCCACGCCGAGCGGCTGCGCGACGTGGCGGTCGAGCGGCTGCGGGCCGAGATGACCAAGCTGCTCGTCGCCGAGCACCCGGACCGCGGGCTGGGGCTGCTCCAAGAGAGTGGCGCGCTGCGCGTCGTGCTGCCCGAGGTCGCGGCGCTCGTGGGCCTCGTGCAGCCGAGCTTCCACGATCTCGACGCCTTCGAGCACACGGTGCAGACCGTGCTTCAGGCCCCGGCCGTACCGGTCATGCGATGGGCCGCCCTGCTGCACGACACGGGAAAGGCGCCGACGCGCACGGTTGAAGACGACGGCCGGATCCGGTTCTTCGGACACGCTCGGGTCTCTGCAGACATCGCCCAGAGCGTCTGCCGGCGCCTGAGGTTCTCGAACGCGGACACGGCCGCGATCGCCCACCTGGTCGGCGAGCACATGCGACTCGGCGACCTGGCCCTCGACAACCCGCGGGCCGTCGACCGCGCGGTGCGCCGCCTCGATCTGTGGACGGGCGGAGGGACGGGGCGCGGAACGCGTCTCGTGACCGCGGAGGACGCCGTCGCGCTCACCGTCGCCGACTTCGCCTCCACCGCTCACCGGTCCGAGACCGGCGCCGTATGCGAGCGGCTGAGCGCGGCGGTTGCCGCGTCGCGCGAGCGGTCGCGGCGCCACCCGGTCCTCTCGCCGCTGCGAGGCGACGAGATCATGTCGCTGCTCGACGTACCGGCGGGTCCGGACATCGGCCGGGCCGTCGCGGCGATCGAGGAAGCGGTCGCAGCCGGCGAGGTGGAACCGGGCGACCGAGACGCAGCGCTGCGCATCGCGCGAACGGTAGTTCACGAACGGGATACGGATCGCCTGAAGGAATAGCAACCAGGATGAAGAATTATTACTATGTGTGAACGCTCGACACGGGAGCCAGATTGAGACGACTCGAACGACGCATGGTCATAGCCGCAGTGGCGCCACCGGTGGTGGTCGCCAGCGCACTCGTGCTCTCTCCGATCGTCCTGGACCGGTACGTGCAGCACGGGCACCTCGGCCACTCGGCCGCACAGCCGCTGCTGCAGACCGCCCTCGGCTCGCTGCTCATCGGCGCCATCGCCTGCGGCGCACTGTGGCTGGCGCTCGGGATGCGCGTCAGCGAGCCCCGCGACGGCGAGGACGAGCCGCTGCCCTAGGGGCGCGACTCCCAGCGCCGCATGATCGTCTGCTCGCGCTCCGGGCCCACGGCGATCATCGACACCGGCACATCCGCGAGATCCTCGATGAACGTGATGTAGTCACGCGCCTCTTTGGGCAGCTCGTCGAAGGTCCGGCAGTGGGTGATGTCGGTCTTCCAGCCGGGAAGCTCCTCGTAGATGGGCTTCGCGTGGTGAAACGCCGTCTGGTGGCACGGGAGCGAGTTGTACCGGCGGCCGTCGTACTCGTAGGCGACACAGACCTTGATGGTGTCGAACTCTGAGAGCACGTCGAGCTTGGTGATGATCAGGTCCGTCAGCCCGTTGATCTCGACCGCGTACTTCACGATGACCGCGTCGTACCAGCCGGCCCGGCGCTCACGACCGGTGGTCGTCCCGTACTCGTGGCCCACGTCGATGAGCTTGCGACCGTCCTCGTCGTCGAGCTCCGTGGGGAACGGGCCCGAGCCGACACGGGTGATGTAGGCCTTGGCGATGCCGAGAACCCGGTCGATGCGCTTGGGTCCCACGCCGGCGCCGACACACGCGCCGCCGGAGGTCGGCGAGCTCGAGGTCACGAACGGATAGGTGCCGTGGTCCAGGTCGAGCAAGGTACCCTGAGCGCCCTCGAACAACACCCACTGATCGGCCGCGAGCGCGCGGTTGATGATCGAGCTGGTCTCCGCGATATGCGGCTTGAGGCGCTCGGCGTACGGGCGGAACAGGTCGACGATCTCGTCGACGGTGTAGGTGGGGAGCCCAAAGACCTTCTCGAGGATGTCGTTCTTCTCGCTGAGGGCGGCTTCGACCTTCTTGCGGAAGATGTGCTCGTCCTGGAGGTCCTGGACGCGGATTCCGAGACGAGAGGCCTTGTCCTGGTAGGCCGGACCGATGCCGCGGCGGGTGGTCCCGATCTCGCCGGAGCCGAGTCGATGCTCGGAGGCGCCGTCGAGGTCCTTGTGGTACGGCATGATCAGGTGCGCGTTGCAGCTGATGAGCAGGCGGTGCGTCGAGAGGTCGTCCGCCTCGAGGCGATCCATCTCCTGGATCAGCACGGCGGGATCGATGACGCAGCCATTGCCGATGACCGGCGTGATGTGCGGGTACATGATGCCGCTCGGAATGAGGTGCAGTTTGAGGGTGCGGCCGCCGTGGATGACGGTGTGACCTGCGTTGTTCCCACCCTGGTAGCGGACGACGTAATCGAAGTCGTCGGCGATGAGGTCGGTGATCTTGCCCTTACCTTCGTCGCCCCACTGAGCGCCGACGAGGACTATTCCGGCCATGTGAAATGAACTCCCATACACGTTACGGTCCCGCGGACACTCTAGCCGCTCCCGGACCGCGCGCGCTCAACTCCCGATGGCGCGCGTGCCGCTCCACCCGAGTGAAGCGTGCGGGCGTAGTATGCCCTACGCGCGCACGCCGCGCCAGCAGGCAGGGCCGACGGCGGCGGCAGGAGTCTTGCACGGTGCCCCGGTCCGGGGCTATGTTAGTGAGTGATAACTAACCCCTTGCTGGGCAGGAACAGGCCATGCGATCGCCCCGGTCCGTCTTCGTCTGCGCTGCGCTGCTCGCCTCGCTTGCCGCGGCGGGCTGCTCGACGCCGACCACCGAAGGGCTCGCGCTGTCAGGCCGCGTGGTCGATGACCCGGTGTCGGTTTCGGTCCCGCCGCTGCCTGCGGTGGCGCCGCGGATCTCGGCGGCTGTGCCGAGCGCAGCTCAGCGCTCGAGGACCACGACCGTCGCGGCGCTGAGCGGGCTGGGACAGGCCGCGCGCGTTGCCAGCGTCGCGGTGTCGCCCGGCGACCGCGTCAACGCCGGCGACGTGGTCGCGCTGCTCGATGACGCCGCGCTTGTCGCCAACGTCGAGGCCGCTCGGACGGCCGAGCGCGCGGCAGCGGCCCAAGTCGAGGTCCTCGGGGCCCGGCTCGCCGATACCGCCGACGCCCGCACGACGATCGCCGAGAACCGCCGCACGGCCAGTGACGCCATCGCTCAGCTCACCACGACACGCGCGGATCTCGCCGCCAAGCTCGCCGCGGCTCGTGTGCAACTTGTAACGCTCCAGGGGCTTCAAGCCAAGCTCTCGCAGCTCCCGCCCGGCGGCGTCGTACCCACGGGATCCGTGCCCCCCGGCACGCCCAACCCCGCCCAGGTAGCCGCGGCCATCGCCCAGCTGCAGGCCGGCATCGCCAAGCTGGAGGGGGCGATCGCCAAGATCGATGCGGGACTGGCCAAGGCGCGCGGTGGCCTCGCGAAGCTGGCGGACGCCTCGGCGCAGCTCAGCGACGCGCGCGCGACCCTGAGAGGCGTGCGCGACGTCGCCTCGGTGGCCGCACAGGGCTCGCGGGTCGCCGTCGACCTCGCGAGAGCGCAACTCGACCTGACGGTGCTGCGCGCGCCGGCGGCCGGCACGGTCATCGCGACGGTCCGCCCGGGCGAGGCGCTCTCGACCGGCGCGCCGGTCGTGACGATCCGTCCCGAGGCACCGTCCGCCGTCGACGTGTACGTCGCCCCCGAGAGAGCGCGCGGCCTTGCGCCGGGTGACACGGCGCTCGTCACGACCGACTCCGACCCGTCCCGGAGCTTCCCGGCAAGCGTCACGTGGGTCGGCGTGCGCGCACTCTACCCGCCTTCATGGCTGGCCACGACAGAGACGCACCTGACCCGGGCGTTTCCGGTGCGCGTGACCCTCGACGACCCTGCCGTCTCGCTGGCCCCCGGGACCCCCGCCGACGTCACGATCACACCGGGTCCTGCCAAGTGAACCGATGCGAACACGCCGGGTACGCCGGCTGAAAGGAAGGACGAACATGGAGCGGCGCAAGTTCATCCCCGTCGTGCTGGTGGTGCTGCTGGTCGCGGCCGGTGCGGCTGCGTGGTACTGGTGGGGCAACCGCGAGGTGGCCACCAACGGCAGCGTCGTCGTCTCAGGGACCGTGGATGCCCGACAGACGCAGGTCTCGTCGTTGGTGGGCGGGCGTGTGACCGAGGCGTCGCTCACCGAGGGTGACCTCGTGACGGGCGGGGCGGTGCTGTACCGCATCGACGACAGCGCGCTGAGACTGCAGGTCGACCAAGCGGCCGCCGGCGTGCGCGCGGCTCGCGCCGCCTACGACCAGGCGGTCAAAGACGACGCCTCCAAGGCCGATATCGCGGCCGCGAGAGCCACGTGGGAGCAGGCCCAGGCCGCCGAGAAGATCGCGCGCATCCAGCTGGGATACGCGACCGTCACCTCGCCGACCACCGGCACGGTAACCTCGGTGGCCGTCCGCGGCGGGGAGCTCGCCAGCCCCGGCCGCACGCTGGCCACGATCACCGAGTCGGGCGAGCTGTTCGTCCGCGCGTTCGTCCCCGAGACGCAGGTCGGCAACGTCGCGATCGGCGCGAAGGCCACGATCCTGACGGACGGCGGCAAGACGGTGGATGCCACCGTGACGTTCCTCGCGGCAGAAGCGCAGTTCACGCCGAGCAACGTGGAGACGAAGGACCAGCGCGCCAAGCTCGTCTACGAGGTGCGCCTCGAGCCGTCCTCGCCTGCGGACCTCAACCCCGGAATGCCCGTCACGGTGACCATCGGCTCGTGACCACGCCGGCCGACATAACCGCCGCGGCGATCTCGACCGACTCGCTCGTCAGGCGCTTTGGCGAGCTCGTGGCCGTCGACAACGTCTCGCTCACCGTCGCCCGGGGCGCGGTCTTCGGGCTGCTCGGCCCGGACGGCGCCGGCAAGTCGACGTTGATCACGATGCTCGCGACGGTGCAGCGTCCCAGCGGCGGTGGCGCCAGCGTTCTGGGTCAATCGGTCGTCGACGCGCCCGACGCGATCAAGCCGCGCATCGGCTACATGTCGCAGCGCTTCTCGATGTACCCCGACCTGACGGTGGACGAGAACCTCGAGTTCTTCGCCCGCCTGCGCGGCATCCCGCGCGAGCTGCGCCGCGAGCGCTCCGGACGCCTGCTCGAGCAGATGGGGATGGCGCAGTTCGGCAACCGGCAGGCGCAGAACCTCTCGGGCGGCATGAAGCAGAAGCTCATGCTCGCCTCGACGCTGATGACCGAGCCCGACCTCCTGCTGCTGGACGAGCCGACCACCGGCGTGGACCCGGTGAGCCGCCGCGAGTTCTGGCGGATCATCGCGGGACTGCACCGGGCGGGCAAAACGGTCTTCGTCGCAACCCCCTACATGGACGAGGCCGAGCGCTGCACCGACATCGCCTTCATGGACCGGGGCCGTCTCACGGAGACGGGCACCCCCGCCCAGATCAAGGCGCGCGTACCGGGCACCCTCATCGAGATCACCGCGACGCCGCAGCGCGACGCGCTGGATGCGGCCGCAGCCATCTCCGGCGTGCGCAGCGCGCACGTGCTCGGCGAGTCGGTGCGGGCCCTCGTAGCTGCGGGCGGACCGGCGCCAGACGACGTCCGGCGCGCACTCGAAGCGGCGGGGCTGCAGGTGAGCCGCGTGCGCGAGGTGCCGATGGACATGGAGGCGGCGTTCTCGTACTTGGCCGAGGGCGCCGAGGGCGGTGACGGCCGATGAGCCGGTTCTCTGCGACCTTCGACCGTATCGGGGCCGTCTCCGCCAAGGAGTTCGTCCACATCCGCCGAGACGCCCGGATGATCATCGCGATCCTCATCATCCCGCTCGTCCAGCTCGTGCTCTTCGCGTACGCGATCGGGTTCGACGTCCGCAACATCCCCACCGTCGTGCTCGACCAGGACCAGACGTCGGCCAGCCGCGCCTACGTCGACGCCTACGTCCAGTCGGGGTTCTTCGACGTGAAGGGCTCGGTGGCCTCGCTCTCGGGGGTGGATCGGGCGTTCGAGACGAACCAGGCCCGTGCGGCGGTGGTCGTGGCGTCCGGGTTCGAGGCCGCGCAGGCCGCCGGCCGCAAGGGCGAGGTGCTCGTGATGCTCGATGGCAGCGAGCCCACCTCGGCCCAGCTGGGCCAGGCGTACGCGAGCGCGCTGAACGCCTCGATGAACCAGCGCGTCGCGCTGAGTTGGGCGCAGCGCAACGGCGCCGACCTGACCGCGGTGGGCGGCCTCGAGCCGCACTTGCGCACCTGGTACAACCCCGAGGCGTCCTCGACCGCGTTCCTCGTGCCGGGGCTGCTCGTGGTCATCGTCATGATCGTCACGGTGCAGCAGACGGCGGTGACGCTGGTCAGAGAGCGCGATCAGGGGACGATGCAGCAGATGGCGGTCTCGCCGCTGCGGCGCTGGGAGCTCATGGTGGGCAAGATGGCGCCGTGGGCGATCCTCGGGTTCGTGGACACGGTGGCCATCGTGCTCGCCGCCGTGTTCATCTTCAAGGTGCCCCTGCGCGGGGACGTGATGCTGCTCGCCGTGTCGATGCTGCTGTTCATCCTCGGCTCACTGGGAATCGGGCTCATCATCTCCGCCCGCGCCAACAGCGCCGAGAGCGCCAACATCGTCGCGCTGCTCATCTCGTTCCTGCCCGCGTTCATGCTGTCCGGCTTCGCCTTCCCGCTCGACTCGATCCCGCCGTTCCTGCAGCTGGTGAGCTACGCGTTCCCGGGCCGCTACATGGTCGCGATATCGCGCGGCGTGTTCCTCAAGGGCGCCGGGTGGGACGTGCTGTGGCCGCAGGTGCTCGCGCTGGCGGTCTACGCGCTGGCGACGATCGCGATCGCGTCGGCCCTCTACGCGAGGAGGGAGTCGTGAGCCTCAAGCGCATCCGGCTGATCCTGTGGAAGGAGTTCCGGCAGTTCCGCCGCGACCGGTTGCTGCTGCCGCTCGTGTTCATGATGCCGATCCTGCAGCTCATCATGTTCGGCTACGTCGTCAGCGCTGACATCACCGACGTGAAGACGGCGGTCGTGGACCTGGACCGCACGCCGATGTCGCGCGAGCTCACCGACTGGCTCGCCGGGAGCGGGTACTTCGAGATCGTCGCCCGCCCCGACGACGAGCGGGCGCTGCAGCCGCTCATGGACGCCGGCGACGTCCAGGTCGCGGTCGTGATCCCCGAGGGGACGTCGCGCCGCTTCTCGCAGGGGCAACGGGCCGAGATCGGCATTCTCGTGGACGGCACCGACTCGCGGGTCTCGAGCGTCGCGGGCGGCTACGCGGCGCAGATCCTCTCGGCGTTCAGCCAGCAACAGCTGGGCGACGCGGCCGAGCTGCTCAAGCGCGCGCCGGGTATCTCGTCGAGCGTACGGGTGCTGTACAACCCGTCGCTCAAGGCCGTGAACTCGATGATCCCAGGGCTGATGGCGGCGATCCTGATGATCTCGACGATGACGGTGATGTCGCAGGCGGTGGTGCGCGAGCGCGAGAGCGGGACGCTCGAGCAGATGTTCACCACGCCGATCACCCGCGGCGAGTACATCGTCGGCAAGATGACGCCGTACGTGATCATCTCGTCGCTGCAGATCGGCGTGGTCGCCGCGGTGGGGCGCCTGTGGTTCGGCGTGCCGTTCAACGGCAGCGTGTGGGTCGTCTTGCTCGGGCTGACGCTCTTCGTGTTCGCGACGCTCGGCGGCGGGCTGCTCGTGTCGCTCGTCTCGCGCACGCGCCAGCAGGCGCAGCAGACGGTGATGTTCATCCTGCTGCCGTTCTTCGTGCTGTCCGGCTTCATCTTCCCGATCGAGGCGATGCCGGCGCCCATCGTGCCGCTGACGTACTTCATCCCGCTGCGCTACGCCGTGCAGGTCCTGCGGGCGGGGTGGCTCAAGGGCTCGACGGTCACCGAGCTGTGGGTGCCGCTGCTGGTGATGGTCGGCTTCTCGGTCGTGATCTTCTCGGTCGCGGTACTGAGCTTCCGCAAGCGACTGAGCGACTAGAGGGGACGCAGATGACCGATCACGCCATCGAGACCCGCGGCCTGACCAAGCGGTTCGGCGACTTCACCGCCGTCGACGGGATCGACCTGCGCGTCGAGCGCGGCGAAATCTACGGGTTCCTGGGTCCCAACGGATCGGGCAAGACGACCACGATCCGGATGCTCACGGGCAACATGGTGCCCAGCGCCGGTGCGGGCAGCGTGCTCGGATTCGACATCGAACGCGATCCGGAGGGTCTGCGCCGGCGCATCGGCTACATGTCGCAGAAGTTCTCGCTGTTCGAGGACCTGACCGTCGATGAGAACCTGCGCTTCTACGCCGGGGTCTACGACGTCTCGCGCGAACGCTTCGCCGAGAGGCGCCGCTACGTGCTCGAGATGGCCGACCTCGTGGGGCGCGAGAACGAGCTTACCGCGAACCTCTCGGTCGGATGGAAGCAGCGCCTCGCGCTGGGGGCGGCGACGATCCACGAGCCCGACCTGCTCTTCCTCGACGAGCCCACGAGCGGCGTCGACCCGGTGGCGCGCCGCCACTTCTGGGACCTGCTCTACGACCTGGCGGCCGGCGGCGTGACGCTGTTCGTCACCACCCACTACATGGACGAGGCGACCCACTGCCACCGCCTCGGCTTCATCTACAACGGCCGCATCATCGCCGAGGGGACCCCGCACGAGATCCGCACCGGCTGCATGCGGCAGCGCATCCTCGAGGTGCGGGCCGGCGATGAGAGCGTCGACCGGCTCCTCGACGCGCTCGAGGCCGACCCGGGCGTCGCCGAGGCGTACCTGTCGGGCGCGACGCTGCACGCGGTCGTCGGGGACGCGGGGACCGGCTGCGCGGTGCCGGCACCGGAAGCGACTGGCGACGCCGGCCGGGGCGACGCGGCGGCGTTGGCGGCGCGACTGCGTTCCGGCGGCTTCGCCACGGTAGGCGTCGAACCGGTGGAGCCGACGATCGAGGACGTCTTCGTCCATCTGGTGACGCGCGAACGGGAGACCGAGAATGCCTGACGAGACACCCGCAGCCACTCCGGCCGACGCCGACCTCACCGCCCGCCAGGCCGAGATCGTCGACGCTGCGGCGGCCGTCTTCGCCGAGCGCGGCTACGCCGGCGGCTCGATGCGCGAGATCGCGGCCCGGGTCGGGGTCAGCGAGCCCGCCTTGTACCGTCACTTTCCCGGCAAGCAGGCGCTGTTCGTCATGGTGATCCGGGTCATCGGCGGCCGGGCGCGCACGGAGGCCGAGCGGCTGATCGACGCCATCACGGTCGACCGCATCGGCTCGGGGATCGTCGCGGCATTCGACGACCGCCGCCGGGCGATCCGCACCTTCGGGCCGCTGCTGCGCGCGATCGCAAACGCGGCGGCGAGCGACCCGGTCGTGCTGGCCGAGTTCCGCTCGGTGGTCGCCGTGCCGGTCATCGCCCACCTGACGGCGCACTGCGCCGCGCTCGACGACGCGTTCGGCGTCCCGGACGCCGAGACCACGCGGCCCGCTCGCGTGCGCGCCCTGCTCGCCTTGTTCGTCGGGACGATGGTCAGCTCGTTCGTGCTCGACGACAGGCCCGACGAGGCGGCCGCGGAGGCCGCCCTGCGCATCATGCAGTGGACGGGCGACCCTGGATCGAGCGCGCCGCGATGACGCCGCTCGCGCTCGCCTGAAGCAGCCCGCGCGTCATGCCGGCTCCGTCGCCGATCGCGTACAGGCCGGAGATCGGCGTCTCCATCGAGGGCTCGACCTCGACGCGCGACGAGTAGAACTTCACCTCGACGCCGTAGAGCAGCGTGCTCGGACCGGAGATGCCCGGTGCCAGCGGCTCCATCGCCTCGAGGAACTCGACGATGTCGGTCAGGTGCCGGTACGGCAGCACCGCGGACAGGTCGCCCGGGGTGGCGTGCGCGAGCGTGGGCTCGGCGAGCGACTGGGCGATCCGCTCCGGCGTGGAACGGCGTCCGGCCTTGAGGTCGGCGAGGCGCTGGACGAGAATGCCGTCGCCGAGCAGGTTGGCGAGCTTGGCGATCGAGCGGCCGTAGGTGATCGGGTCCTTGAACGGCTCGGTGAAGCGCTGGCTCACGAGCACCGCGAAGTTGGTGTAGGGGGTCTTGGACTCGGCGTAGCTGTGGCCGTTGACGGTCACGACGTCGCCGTAGCTCTCCGTAGTCACCTCGCCATGCGGGTTCATGCAGAAGGTGCGTACGGTGTCGCCAAAGGCCTTGGTGTGATAGACGAGCTTGGCCTCGTACAGCGCGTCGGTCAGGCGCTCCATGATCGGAGCGGGACACTCGACGCGCACCCCGATGTCGACGGCGTTGTTGACGAGCGGCAGGCCCAGCTCGTGGGCTCGCTCTGCCAGCCAGTCGGCGCCCTCGCGGCCGGGTGCGGCGACGACCGCGTCCGCCTCGACGAGCGTCCCGTCGCTGAGCTCGACGCCGGTCACACGCCCGTTCTCGGCGAGGATGCGCGCGGCGGCGCACTCGGTGCGGATGTCGACGCCCAGTCCGGCGAGGTGGTCCATCATCGCGTCGAGCACCTCGGGCGAGCGGTCCGTGCCCAGATGGCGGATGTTCATGGGGATGAGCTTCATGCCGGCCAGGGTCGCCTCGCGCTCGAGCTCCGCCGCGGTCGCGGGATCGGGGCCGTGCACCTCGGTCGTGGCACCGAACTCGAGCCACAGCCCGTCCGAGTACTCGATGAGGTCCTCGAGCTGGGGCTTGGGCACGAAGTCGCCGAGCCAGCCGCCCACCTCGGTCGTCAGCGTCAGCTTGCCGTCGGAGAACGCGCCCGCGCCGCCCCAACCGGTCATGATGTCGCACGTGCGGCAGCCGACGCAGGCGGTCTGCCGGGCGGGGCAGCGCCGCTTGGCGATGGCGTGGCCCTTCTCGACGATCAGGATGCGCGGGGCGGAGCCGCTGCGGGTGAGCTCGAGCGCGGCGAAGATCCCGGCGGGACCTGCGCCGACGATGACAACGTCGTAGCGGGAAGACACTTCAACGACCTCTCGTATTCGCGGCCCTTGCGCCGACTGCTTCAAGGCACCGCGAAGTATCATACCTAGCGTGTCAAGTATTGCCGCTTAGCGGGTTGATTGTCGCGACGAACGGAGCATCATTGGGTGCGAGCGCGAACTCAGGGGGCGCCCGGCGGACGCCGCCGCCCCGTGTGACCATCTACACGACCCCTTCGTGCCACTGGTGCCGGGTGGCCAAACGCTACTTCGCCGAGCACCACGTGCAGTTCCGGGAGATCGACGTCATGACCGACAAGCGCGGCCTGCGCGACATGCTCGTGATGACCGGGCAGCGGGGCGTGCCGGTCATACGAGTGGGCGAACGCGCCCTGGTGGGGTGGGACGCGCGAGAGTTCGAGCGGCTCTACCACAAGAACCGCTGAGGGCGCGCGGGCGAGGGCACGGGCTAGGGCGCGGGCGCGGGCCGGGGCTACTGCGCCTTGGCCGCGAAGTCCACGAACTTGGTGAAGCGCTCGTTGAAGACGAGCGGGATCGTATCGAGCGGGCCGTTACGGTGCTTGGCCACGATGATCTCGGCGATGCCCTTCTGGGGCCGCCCCTCTTCCTCTTCCGCGCTCGGGTTCGTGTTGCGGTCGATGAACATGACGATGTCGGCGTCCTGCTCGATTGCGCCCGACTCACGCAGGTCCGAGAGCATCGGCTTCTTGCCGGCACGCTGCTCGACCGCACGTGACAGCTGCGAGAGCGCCACGACCGGCACGTTCATCTCCTTGGCGAGGATCTTCAGGCCACGGCTGATCTCCGAGATCTCGACCTGCCGGTTCTCCGAGCGCCGGTTCTGCGGCTGCATGAGCTGCAGGTAGTCGACGATGATCAGGCCCTTCTCCTTGTTGCGCAGCTGGCGACGGGCCTTGGCGCGGACCTCGAGGATCGAGGCCGA
>CAZCRB010000030.1:0-16369 GCA_964500985.1 uncultured Eubacteriales bacterium | reverse complement strand
ACTATGGGCTCGAGAAGGTCAAGGAGCGCGTGCTCGAGTACCTCGCCGTCCACAAGCTCACCGATAAGATGCGCGGCCCGATCCTGTGCTTCGTGGGCCCCCCGGGCGTGGGCAAGACCTCGATCGGGCGCTCGATCGCCAGCGCGCTGAACCGCGAGTTCATCAGGATGTCGTTCGGCGGCATGCGCGACGAAGCGGAGATCCGCGGTCACCGGCGGACCTACGTCGGCGCGCTTCCCGGTCGCATCATCCAGTCGATCTCGCAGGCGGGCACGCGCAACCCGGTGTTCATGATGGACGAGATCGACAAGGTGGGCATGGACTTCCGCGGCGACCCGACCTCGGCGCTGCTCGAGGTCCTCGATCCGGAGCAGAACTACTCGTTCCAGGACCACTACCTCGAGGTGCCCTTCGACCTCTCCGACGTCATGTTCATCACGACCGCCAACCTGCTCGACCCCATCCCGGCGCCCCTGCGCGACCGGATGGAGGTCATCCACTTCCCCGGCTACACGGAAGACGAGAAGCTCCACATCGCCGAGCAGTACCTGATCCCCAAACAGCTCGGCGAGCACGGGCTCACCGCAAGCAAGCTCGAGATCCGCGAAGACGCCACGCGCGAGATGATCCGCCGCTACACGCGTGAGGCCGGCGTGCGCAGCCTCGAGCGGACGATCGCGGCCATCTGCCGGCAGGTGGCGCGCAAGGTGGTCGAGGGCAAGAAGGGCAAGACCGCCGTGTCCGCGCGCAACCTGCACAAGTACCTCGGGCCCGCGAAGTTCAGCTACGGCCTCGCCGAAGAGAAGGACGAGGTGGGCGTCGCAACCGGACTGGTCTGGACCGAGGTCGGCGGCGACGTGATCTTCATCGAGGCCACCACGATGACCGGCAAGGGGGCGGTGACCCTCACCGGGCAGCTCGGCGACGTCATGCGCGAGTCCGCCACGGCGGCGCTCACCTATATACGTACGCGTGCCAAGGAGCTCGGCATCGCCGAGGACTTCACCGAGCACACCGACCTGCACATCCACGTTCCCGCCGCCGCGATCCCCAAGGACGGCCCGAGCGCCGGCATCACGATGGCGACCGCCATCGCCTCGACGTTGACCGGGTGCCCCGTGCGGCGCGACCTGGCGATGACGGGCGAGATCACCCTGCGGGGCCACGTGCTCCCGATCGGGGGACTCAAGGAGAAGCTGCTGGCCGCCCACCGGGCGGGCATCACCACGGCCCTGATTCCCAAGGACAACGTGCGCGACCTCGAGCTGCTGCCGCCCCACGTCGTCGAGGACATGGCCATCATCCCGGTCACGAACATGGACGAAGTCCTCTCTCTGGCGCTCGTTGAGTCATGCGGTCCGTCGCGCAAGACTCCTACCCGTGGGGGAAAGCGGGTCATCCGCAAGACTGATTAGCACCGTTTGCGTGCCCTTTTGCTCTAGCGTGACGGGGTAAGAAGAAGGTGAGGAATTCCTCATACGAGGATTCCTCCGGCGGAAGTCGCCGGTTGACACCTCGTCATAACGGGATTTGAGCTACGGGAGGCTTTGATCCGCCAGTCGTGTTTACGGTCACTCGGGGTGACTGGCGAGGAGCCAATGGTGAGACCGACCCGCGCTGTCTATCAGCGGGTCGGTCTTTGTGTTTCTCGAGGACCGTTCCGCCCCCGGAAGCGACGGGCGGTGTCTCCGGCCGGAATGGGCAGGAGGTGAACGGCGATGACACGCAGCATGTATCGCAGGGAAAGCGCGTTCATGCGGTTCGTATCAGCGTTCGTCGCACTGGCCTTCACCCTGTCGATCGCCGGTTCAGGTTTCGCGGTACCCGTGGTGACACCGGCTTCGGACGCAGCAGCGCCCGGTACGGTGGCCACGCAGCCCGCACCTGATGCCGGTGCTCCGGCCGCTCCGGATCCCTCGGTCGCGCCCGCGCCTGTACCCGACCCTTCGGTCGAGGTACAGCCGGTAACGACTGAGCCCGGGACAGCAGGGGGGCTGACAGGAGCAGGTCAGATCAAGGCAACACCCGCGAAGCAGGCCAGCAGTTCGGTCAAGTCAGTCAAGGGAGTTGCAGCCGCAAAGACACTCACTGGCGCGGCGATACAGCCTGCGGCCAGCGTGGGTGATATCAGCATCGTCGACTTCCAGGGATACAACCTTGGGCAGGGGAAGTGGACGAACGGCAACCTCGGCAAGGAGTACAACGAGGGCGATTGGGTTCCGTACCGTCTGGTGCTGAAGAACACCGGCGGTTCGGCCGTCGGCGTCGCGCCGATCAAGATCGGCTTGGACCACTTCGATTCGAACCCCAACCCCGCCGTGATGTTCGACCAGAGCCGGATGTGGGGCTACTCGATCCAGGGGACGCCTCCCACCACGGGAGACTCGAAGAACGCACCGGCCGGTCATGTCGGCCTTACGCCGGCCGCCCAAGACGTCCCTGAAGGCGGGGCCTTCGGCGCCGCGGAGACGATCGCGACCTCCTTCGGTGCGGACGCGTTCACCATACCGTCAGGGCAGTACGCGGTCCTGTACTTCCAGGGACACCTCGCGATGACGGTCGTGTGGAACATCATCCAGCCCGGCACCGATGGCGCGGGCGGGTATCCTGGCTCCAGCGGTCACGGCTACCTGCAGATGAGTGGCGGCGCACGCACCCTGCCACTGCCGTCCGTGACCATTCCGGGCGGATCGGTCAAGGCCGTGAAGTTCTATGACACCGACCACGACGGCGTGAAGGACCCCGGTGAGACCCAATATCTCTCCGGCTGGAAGATGCATCTGACCAACGGGCCATCCGGCTACCACTTCGATGTAGCCGTGACGACCGATGCGAACGGTGAGGCGCTCTTCGCGAACATGCCGGCCGGTTCGTACACGATCACTGAGGAACTGCAGTCCGGTTGGGCCACCAAGTCAGGCCCGCAGCCCGTTACCATCACCGCCGGCGGCTCAGGCACCGTCTACATCGGCAACTACCGTCCCGACGTGACCAAGACGTGGTCGCTGTCGATCGACGCCCTGCCGGTGGGCGGCCAGCCGTTCGTGACCTTCAAGGTCAACGGCGGCGAGCTCCAGTCGGCGGACCTGTTGGGAGACGGCCCGTACACCGCTGAGACCGTGGTGCCGTACGGCGCGACGATCTCAGACATCACGTGGCACATGAGCTACGGCGACGAGGATGTCATCCTCGGCACCTCGGGCAACGAGACGCTCACCGCCGACAAGACGAACAACTTCACGTACGACTCTTCGGTGGCCGGCGTGAAGTTCGAGGACCTCAACGGCGACGCCGTGCGCCAGCAGGGTGAGCCCGGCCTTTCCGGCTGGAACATCGTGCTCAAGCGCGTCACGACCGGCGGAGAGGTCACGTACGCTCAGACCTTCACCGGCGCGGGCGGCGCATACAGCTTCGCTGACGTCATCCCCGGCACGTACAAGGTCTATGAGGTCCAGCAGGACGAGTGGTTCAACACGCTCGCCCCGACCGGTTCGTTCACCGTATCCAACGGTTCGGCGATATCCGGCAAGGACTTCGGCAACATCCACGTGCTCTCCTCGCTCACCGTCGAGAAGAGCGGCGTGCAGTACGCCCACGTGGGTGACACGATTCCGTACACCATCGTCGTGACGAACTCCGGCAACTACATGTTGCACGACGTGCTGGTCACGGACACGAGGCTCGGCCTCAGCGAGACGATCGACTTCCTCGCCGCAGGCGAGAGCGTCACCTACAACCTCACCTACACGGTCAAGGCCAACGATCCCGATCCGCTGCCGAACACGGCGACTGCGGTCGGCTACGACGTCTTTGGCAATCTCGTACCTGAGGCCAACGACGATCACAGCGTCGACATCATCAAGCCGCTCATCTCGGTAGTGAAGACGGCGGACCCGACCATGAGCACCAACCCGGCGGACGTCACCTACACCTACGTGGTGACCAACACCGGCGAGGACACCCTCACGGACGTGGTGCTCACCGACGACATGCTCACCGTCCCCGGCGGGTCCATCGGGACACTCGGCGCCGGTGAGAGCGTGACGCTGACGGCGAGCAGCCTGCTCGACGTCACCACGACAAATGTCGCGACGGTCGAAGGCACCGATATCCTCGGTCTGACGGTCAGCGACACGGACGATGCGATCGTCGAGGTGTTCAACCCGAGCATCTCGATCGTGAAGAGCGCCGACCCGACCGTCATCCTTGAGGGCGAGCAGGTTCTCTACACCTACCTGGTCACCAACACCGGTGACATCACGCTGCACAACGTCATGGTCATGGACAACGTGCTCGGCATGATCGGTACCGTGGCCGTCATGGCGCCGCAGGCGACAGCGACCCTGACCATCCAGGTCCCGGTCGATGCCGACGTGACCAACATCGGAACGGCGACCGGCGAGTATGGCACGCCGGACACGGACTTCTTTGGCACCGTGACCGACTCCAGCGAGGCTGTTGTCGACGTCGTGCACCCCGACATCGAGGTCGTCAAGAACGCCTCTCCGAGCCCGGTAGTCAACGGCACGGAAGTCACCTACACGTACTCGGTCACCAACACCGGTGACGTCACGCTCTACGATGTCAGCGTCGTCGACGACCAGCTGGGCGCGATCGGTACGATCCCGGTGCTGCTCGTGGATCAGACCGTCGAGCTGACGGACTCCGCGGTGCTGACCGAGACCACGACCAACGTCGTGACCGTCACCGGACACGACGACTACGACCACACGGTCACGGACACCGACGAAGAGACGGTGCCGGTGTACAACCCCAAGATCACGATCGAGAAGACCCCGTCTTCCGACACCGTGCTCTCGGGTGAGATCGTCACCTACACCTACGTGGTGACCAACACCGGCGACATCGCTCTGGACAACGTCGCCGTGACCGACGACATCCTCGGAAGCATCGGCGTCATCGGGTCGCTCGCAGTGGGCGAGTCCGCGACGCTGACCAAGGACGCCGCCGTGCTGTCCGACACCACCAACGTCGGTACGGCCACCGGCACCTACGGCGAAGCCGACACCGACTTCTTTGGGACCGTCACCGATGACGACGACGCGTTCGTCAACGTCATCGCTCCGGCCGTCCACATCGACAAGTCCGGCGCGCCTAACCCGGTCATCGCCGGCACCGAGGTCACCTACACGTTCGTCGTGACCAACAGTGGCGATGTGCCGCTGTACAACCTTGAGGTGACCGACGATGTCATGGGACCAATCGGTACCATCGACTTCCTCGACGTGGGCGACTCAGTCACGCTCACCAAGGCCTCGACGCTGAACGAGACGACGACCAACATCGCCACGGTCACGGGCATGGACGCCATGGAGCATCCGGTTACCGACACCGACGATGAGACCGTTTGGGTCTACAACCCGTCGATCTCGATCGTGAAGACCGCGGACCCGACGGTGATCCTCTCGGGCGAGAACGTCTCCTACACCTACGTGGTCACCAACACCGGTGACATCACGCTCACCAACATCGTCGTCACCGACGACATCATGGGGCCGATCGGCATCATCCCGATGCTGGAGCCCGGTGATTCCACCACGCTCATGGGCGCCTACGCGCCGCTGGTCGACACGACCAACGTCGCCACGGCGGTCGGTACCTACGGTGCGGTCGGAACCGACTTCGGTGGCACCGTGTCCGACACCGACGACGCGTTCGTTGACGTCGTCAGCCCGGACATCGCCGTGACGAAGAGCGCTTCGGCGGACATGGTTCTCGCGGGCGACCTGGTCACCTACTTCTACACCGTGACCAACACCGGCGACGTGCCGCTCTTCAACGTACTGGTCACCGACGATCAGCTCGGCGTCATCGGCACGATCGATGAGCTGCTGCCGGGCGTGCCGGTGGACTTCGAAGCATCGACCAACCTCGACGTGACCACGACCAACGTGGTGACAGCGACCGGCACCGATGAGTATGGTCACGAAGTGACCGACTCCGCAGAGGCGCTCGTCGAGGTGTTCAGCCCTTCGATCTCGATCGTGAAGACCGCGGACCCGACGGTGATTCTGTCCGGCGAGACCGTGACCTACACCTACCTGGTGACCAACACGGGCGACATCGAGTTGCACGACATCGCCGTCACTGACGACGTACTCGGCGACATCGGAACGATCGCCTCGCTGGCTCCGGGTGAGTCCGATACCGTGACTTGGAGCGGTCCGGTCGACGCGGATGTCACAAACATCGGAACCGCCGTCGGAACCTATGGCAATCCCGATGGCGAAGGCTTCGGCGGAACCGTCGAGGACTCTGACGACGCGACTGTCGACGTCATCAACCCGGCGATCAGCGTCGTCAAGACGCCGTCGGCCACCTTCGTGATCAGTGGCGAGTCGGTCACCTACACCTACGTGGTGACCAACACCGGCGACGTGACGCTCTACAACGTCAAGCTCGTCGATGACAAGCTCGGTACGGTGGGCACGCTCGACTCGCTGGCGCCGCTGGCGAGCGAGACCTTCACGTCCTCCACGCCGCTCTCGGTCCCGACCACCAACGTCGTGACCGCCACCGGTATGGACGCGATGGAGCACGAGGTCTCCGACACCGACGACGCGTTCGTCGACGTCGCTCCTCCGTTCACCGACACCCAGATCATCAAGTCGGTCGACAAGACCACCGTCAAGCCTGGTGACATCGTCACCTACACGCTCAAGGTCTCGCTGACCGCAGGCTCGTCCGTCGCCACGATGACCATCACCGACGACTATGACGAGAAGTACATGACGCCGGTCGACGTCAATGGCGGCGCCGTCGCCGATGGCAAGATCGTCTGGACGTACGACACTCCGCTCAACGCCGGAGAGGTCCGCACCGTGACGTACACGATGAAGGTCTCCGACAGCGCGGCCGACGGCCAGAAGATCAAGAACATCGCTGTGGTGAACCCGTTCGGTGACACCGACACCAAGACCATCGAGGTGTCCTCGCCGTTCCTGCCGTTCACCGGTGGCGAATGGACGCTGCTCGCACTGCTCGCACTGCTCGCGCTCGCCGGCGGACTCATCCTGCGGCGCGTGGGACGTGTGACCTCGTAACCGTGCTGACTCGGTCCGCGTGACCGATTCACGACCCGTCCGGAAGGGGCCGCCGCGAGGCGGCCCCTTCTCCGTGCTCCGGCGAGCCGCGCGGGTCTGGCCCAGGGGGGCCGGTCCCTCGCGTGGTCCTCGCATCCCCCGTGAGGGCCACTCCGTGCGTGTCGGCCTCATCCGTTCGGAGGATTCCCGCGGTCCGGTACCGCCGTGGTACTGGTCGCGGGGACACTCAGGACAGGGGACAACCCCTGAAGGAGGGAGGTCGGCGGAGACACAGCTCGTTTGCATTCAGTCATGGGACGCTTGGATGCGCCGCGCGGGTTCGGTCACCTGTGGCGCGACGCGGAGCGAATGGTGAGACCGGCCCCGAGTTGTCGACTCGCGGTCGGTTCCTTGTTTGTTCGGCCGCGTTGTTCGCAGGTGTCGCCTCTGGCCGTTGATGCTAGGAGGTGAAGGGCAATGACACGGACGCTGTACCGAAAGTCTTCATTGCGGCGCGTCCTGTCGGCGTGGATCACACTCGCGTTCCTGTTCTCGATCACAGGAGTCGGTTGGGCGGTCCCGCCAGAGCCGGTGTCGGATCCGGCACCGATCGAGGCGGCTCCCGCGCAACCGCCTGCTCCGGTGGAGCAAGCGCCGGACGAGGCGCCAGAGCCACCGGCCGCGGCGCCTGAGCCTGATGACGCGGTGAAGGCCGAGCCCGTGGTACCCGATGCGGTGCCCGCGCAGGACCCCGCAGACGAGCGTTCGGTCGAGGCTGCGCCGGTGACCGCTGCGCCAGACGACCCGGCCGTGGCGACTGCTGCACAGGAGGCCAAGACCGAGGCCGTCGTTCCGGCATCGTCCGTTCCGCCGGTGACAGAGGGCGGCAATCCGCCGTATCCGGATCTTGGGACCCGCATCGATGAGCAGGACTTGCCGGGTCCGGGGGGCACTCAGACCTACACGCGTACGGACGGCGGGATCACCGTCCACATCACGATCAGCGTGTACGACAACGGCAACGGGCCTGAGTTCGACTGGTCGTCCGACTGGCCGATCGAGGTGGTCGTCGCCAAGGGCGGCAGCCAGGGGGCCAACATCTACACGTACGAACCGCCCGCGCTCGGCGATACCGGACTGCACTGTCCGGCGAACCCCAACGGGAAGTGGGCGGGGATCTCGCACATAGACTTCCACTTCGCGGCGGGTGCGGATATCACCGTCGTGAAGTTCGAGGACCTCGACCATGACGGCGCCCACGATGAGGGCGAACCGCTTCTTCCCGGTTGGTCCATCACCGTACGAGACGAGGCGGGTTCGGCTGTCGGGTCTGCTGAGACCGGCGACGACGGAGAGGCCTTCTTTGGGGGGCTTGCCCCCGCACACTACACCGTCGAGGAGAGTCTCAAGCCCGGCTGGATGACCACATCGGATCCGTATCCGGTGCCGGTCGAACTCGAGTCCGGCGAATCCGTGACGGTTCACCTCGGCAACGCGCAGGTCGCCGACGTCGAGGTCATCAAGTTTGAGGACACCAACAAGAACGGGGAGGTCGACGAGGGCGAGCCCATCCTTCCCGGATGGACGTTCGACCTGATGGAGGGCGACGCCCTGTTCGGCTCTGAGATCACCAACGATCAGGGGAGCGCGCTGTTCGAGGACGTGTTCGCCGGTACGTACACCCTCGATGAGCATGCGCAGCCCGGGTGGTTCTGCACGACGGGTCTGCCAAAGACGATAGAGGTCGTGGGCGGCGAGAATCAGACGGTCTTCGTGGGCAACGCTCACGAGGACGTCGTCAAGACGTTCGAGCTCACGTACCCCGACAAACCCGAAGAGGTCATGCTCCACGTGGAGCTGTGGGTGGATGGCCAGTACTCCGAGACCATCGACCTCGAGCCGGTGGAGGGTGATCTCTACGCCGCCCAGGTGACGGTTCCTTACGGCTCGGTCATCGAAGGCTCGTGGGTTGCCATGACCCCGACGGCGCTTGAGACGCTCGCGACGTTCGGGCCCGAGGAGATGCTTGAAGATGTGACCAATGAGCTTGAGTACGCGCCGACGGTCGATGGCCTCAAGTACGAGGACCTCGACGGCGACGGCACGCGCGACGAGGGCGAGCCGGGACTCGGCGGCTGGACGATCAAGTTGTTCAGGCTCTCGGCACAGACCCCCGGGTTCGCTGACGTCGAACCGGCGGACTCCGTGTGGGTCGAGGTCGGCTCCGCGCTCACCGACGACGACGGAACGTACTCGTTCCCCGGTCTGATCCCCGGAACCTACAAGGTCGAGGAAGACCTCAAGCCCGGCTGGACCCAGACCCAGGGACAGCCTGACGCGTTCGCCGTCGATATCGACGCGAGCGTCAGCGGTCTTGACTTCGGCAACGTCGAATCGCCGACGCTGACGGTCCTGAAGTTCGAGGACGTCAACGGCGACGGTGTGCGCCAGGCCGGCGAGGCGCTGCTGTCCGGCTGGGCGTTCACGTTGACCGGCCCGGGCGACGCGCTCACCGCGCGCACCGAGATGACGGGAGTGGACGGCTCCGCGCTGTTCGACGGGCTCGAGCCCGGAACGTACTCGCTCGACGAGGTCGTTCAGGCTGGCTGGAGCGCCACGACTGCTCTGCCAAAGTCGATAACGCTCATCAGCGGTCAGGACGCCATCGTCGAGGTCGGTAACCAGGCCTCGATCCTGCCGTTCACCGACACGGGGATCGTCAAGACGGTGGACAAGAGCTCTGCGGCAGCCGGTGACACGCTCACTTACACGCTGACATACCAGTTGACCGCCGGCGACAGGCTCGACCCGCCGATCACCATCACCGATGACTATGACGAGCGGTACCTGACGCCCGTCGACCTCAACGGTGGTGTGGCATCCGACGGCAAGATCGTGTGGACCGACACGGCTGCCCTGCTCAAGGGTGACGTGCGTACCATCACGTACACCATGAAGATCGACGAGACGATGCCCGATGGCACGACCAACATCGACAACGTCGCCGTGATCTCGCCATTCGGCGCGAGCGACGCGGCACGCGTCACCGTTGGCTCGCCGTTCCTGCCATTCACGGGAACAGATCTGATGCTGCTCGCCCTTGCGGCGATCATCGCCGCCGCAGCAGGCATGCTCCTGCGCCTGCTCGGTAGGCCGACGCTTTCGTAGACCCCGAGGCGGAAGCGTTGCCGCGGATTGTGACCCCGCGGAACGAGGGAGGGAGGCTCGCAGTCTCCCTCCCTTCGCTCGTCCGCATACAGAAGGGCCCCGGCGGTGATTGGCCGGGGCCCTTCTGTATGCGGACTGTGGTTACTGCGACGTCTGCTGCGATTGCTGCTGCCTTGGTCTACTTGGGGGGAACGTTCTCGCCCCAATCGATCCTGCCGTTGTCACGCCAGTCGATGATGTGCCAGACCTCGTGGTTCAGGATGCGCTCGAGGCTGGCGGTGTGGGTCGGGCTGATGATGATGCGGCCGCTCTGGTACAGCGCGATGGCCTGGTAGCCGCGGGCGTCACCGAACTCGACGGTCACGCCGGCGAGAATCGGGTGCTTGGCGATGAGTCCGTTGAGGATGCTCTGCGCGCTCGAGCCACCGCTCGTGCGGGTGGCGCCGGAGCGGATCGAGCGAGCGCCCGAGACGGTGCCGACGCTGCCGCTCTTGGTGATGACGGGCACCGGGGCGATGCGCTTGGCGGTGGTGCCACCGAGCGAGCCGTAGCTCAGGGAAGCGACCCGGACGCCGGCCGCCGTTGCGGGAGACAGCTGGGGGGTGTAGGCGGCGGCTGCGCCCGCGGGTGCGGCGGCGAACGACCAGATGCCTACGGCGAGTGCCGCGATCAGTATGGTGACCGCGAGGACGGGGACGATCTTCTTGCTTGCGTGCAGCATGGACATACACTCCCTGACGAGCCTGGATGCACAGCGACCCGACTCCTCCCGCGAATAGGTCGCTGGGCGGAACCGGGTCGGAATACGTCCGAAGGTCTCGTCCCGGCGGTCCGGCTGTCATGGGAGACTGGTGTCTCCGTTAGACCCGTGACTTTGCGAAGCGGACCTTTCGATCCGCGGTGCCCTTGTCGGGGAGCTCGTGCCGATGTGCGATTCTCAATGCCTTACGACAGGTTTATCGGTACCCGGCGGTAGAATCTTTATGCTTGTTTGTAATCGCCGTCACACTTTTTTGGTGGCGCAGGTCACACTGTGCGGCTGACAGGGTTTGTCGAGGGAAGAAGGCGCAGGTCGTGACCGTAGAAGCCGTCCACGCTTCACCCACGGGGTCGTGGCGTCTGGCCACACAAGGGCTCGGAAACGTGCTCATCGGCATCGCGCTCGGGCTCGCCGGGTACTACGCGCTGACCAATGTGGCGACGGTCTCGCAGCAACGCACGCTGGCCGCGTCCGTGCCGCAGGTCTACGAGCGCGCGGTGTCACCCGCCGGTCCGGAAATGGACTTCGACGGATGGGCCGCCGAGGACCGCGCGTACTGGGAGCAGCTTCCGGAGGGCGGGGCCTTTGGCCGGCTCAAGATCGAGCGGCTCGACCTCGACATCGTCGTGGTGAAGGGGACCTCGCGTTCCGATCTGATCAAGGGGCCGGGCTGGATCACCTGGACCGATCTGCCGGGGCCGACGGGCAACTGCGGGATCTCGGGCCATCGCACCACGTATCTGGCGCCGTTTCGCCGGCTCGACCGCATGAAGCCGGGTGATACCATTGAGTTCTACTCGCCGTACCGACGCTACACCTACAAGGTGCGCAAGCTGTTCGCGGTGACTCCGGACAAAGTCGAGGTCGTCGCGCACACCGAGCAGCCGATGCTGACGCTCACCGCGTGCCATCCGCCGTACAGCGCCCGTCAGCGTCTGATCTGTCAGTCGGACCTCGTGGAGGTCAAGCGCCTGTCCCGGTGACGGGCTGGAGGTACCATGCGCGTTCTCGTGACCGGCGGCGCCGGATTCATCGGATCGAACCTCGTCGCCGCGCTGCTCGGCGGCGGGCACGTCGTCGGTATCGTCGACGATCTGTCGACCGGCAGCATGGACAATCTGGATCCCCGCGCCGAGTTCAGGCGCATGGACATCCTGGACGAGGGCATGCCGGCGTTCGTGGCGCAGTTCGCCCCCGATGCGGTGGTGCACCTCGCCGCGCAGGCGAGCGTGGTCGAGTCGCTGCGGGACCCCGAGCGTGACCGGGCCGTCAACGCGCTCGGGACCGAGGCGGTCGCCAAGGCCGCTGCGGCGGCGGGCGCCAAGCGCGTGATCTCGGCATCCTCGGCGGCCGTGTACGGCGAGCCCGCTGAGCTGCCACTGCGCGAGACCTCGCCCACCGTGCCCATCAACCCGTACGGCGCGTCCAAGCTCGAGGCCGAGTCGCTGTTGGCCGGCGCACTCGAGGGCACGGGCACGGACTTCGCGAGCTTCCGGTTCGCCAACGTCTACGGACCGCGCCAGGACGCGGCAGGTGAGGGCGGCGTGGTCGCGATCTTCTGCGACCGCATCGCGCGTGACGAGCCCCCGGTGCTCTTTGGCGACGGCTCTCAGACGCGCGACTTCATCTACGTGGGAGACATCGTGGGCGCGATCGTCTCGGCACTGTTCTCGGATGCGGCGCTGGCCACCGGGGGCAACGGACGCGGCGCGTACAACATCTCGACCGGCCGGCGCACGAGCCTGACCGAGCTGGTCATGGCGATCCGCGTCGTGGCCGGCTACCTCGGCAAGGTCGAGTCGGCCGAGCCGCGCGAGGGCGACATCCACGACAGTGTCTTGGACCCGAGTGCCGCGGCGGCGGCGTTTGGCTGGGAAGCGCACGTCGAGCTCGATCAGGGCATGGCCTCGACGTGGCGGTGGTTCTCGGCCCATCGGCGATGAGTGCGACCAAGGCCAACGCCGGCAAGGGCACGGACCCGACAGGGGCCGAGGCGATCCGCAGGGCCCATGAGGCACGCGCCATGGCCGAGCTCGCGCTCGCGGAGCGCGCCGCGCCGGGCTCCGACGCCGTCGCGAGCAGCGGGGCGGTCGTGGCCGAGGTCGCGCTCGTCAAGGGGCTGCCCGGGCCGGCGGAGTCGGCGGGCGGGGTCGCGTTGAGTGGACCCGACGGCGAGGCTGCCGACGCCGCGCTTGCCGCGCTGGGCTGGGATCCCGCGCAGGTGTTCCGCACGTTGTCACGCCCCGAACCCGGTATCGCCGCCGAGAAGCGGGTGCGCCGTCTGCGCCAGCAGCTCGAAGCGGTCGACCCCGTGGTCGTGATCGCACTCGATGCCGAGGCCGCGGCCGATCTGGCTGAAGCGTTTGCGCTCGACGGTCTGAAGCCGGGAGCTCCCGTCACCCGCCTGGGACGAACCTTGGTCGCGCTGAGCGGTCTGGAGTCGTCGCTCGGAGACCCGACCGCCAAGCGGCGCGTGTGGCGCGAGCTGAAGGCCGCGACGCCGCCGGGGCCGGTCTACTAAGACGCCCCGGACACAAGAGAAGCGCCCCTCGCGGAGCGCCTCTCGTCAGTTCCGGTGTTGCGGGGAGAGCGGAAGGACTAGTCCTCTTCGATCTCCGTGATGGCGCCCATCGGGCACTCTTCCATGCATGCCGCGCACCCGTTGCAGTCGTCGTCGTTCACGGGCTCGGCGGCCTCGCCGACGATCTCGAGCACACCGTTGGGGCAGGCGTCCACGCAGATGCCGCAGGCCGAGCAGTCGTCCTCGTTGATGATGGGTCGGGGCATGCTTACTCCTTCATGCGATTCGCTGTTTCCCCGGGCGTTCCCTGCCGCGGTTCGTGCGTACCATACAGACCGATAGTGCGGCTGTAAAGTGCCGTTTCGACAAGCGGGGGAGACACCCGCGAGGCGGGTACACAACAACAGAGACAGGCGGTCTTGAAGCGGCCCGGAACGGGCCTGACGAGAGGGGCACCGCCATGTATAGCCCGAGGGGGTTTCGCCGGCGCGGGTACGTCGTCGCCGGGCTGTTCATCTGCGCTGCCTGCATTATCGCAGCGGCACCAGTCGCGCTCCAGGCGCGACCTGCGCGTCCGGCTGCGTCGGGGATGGAGCTGTCGGTCGACACCGGCGCACCCGACGGGTGGCTCGAGTACGGGCATACGGCGCACTTCACCTACACGGTCGTCAACACGGGAGACGCTGCGTTGACCGGCCTGAGCGGCACCGACACGCTCGGCGGGGACCTGGGGCCGGGGCCGGACCTCGCGCCCGGCGCGTCGCACGACTTCACCGCCGACGTGCTCGTGGACGAGCGCGCGATGTCGGGGCGCGGCACCTTCTCGGTGACGGCGCTCGACGCACAGGGGCAGCCGGTCTCCTCGTCGGTGGAGTACACGTTCGAGGTGGTGGTCAAAGACACCTGGACCGACTTCGCCGTCACCAAGCAGGCTCTCAAGTCCACCGTGTCGCCGGGCGGCACCGTCAGATACCGGCTGACGATCGTCAATCACGACTCCGAGAAGGTCGACGAGGACGGCGGCCTCATCACCGTGACCGATGACTTCGACGAGTCGCGCGCACGCGTGCGAGACGCGAGCGGGGGCACGATCACGGCCGGCACGCTCGTGTGGAAGGTGGCGCCACCCGGTCCGGGCGAAGCGCCGGTGATCATCGAGTACGAGCTCGCCGTGGACGCGGACGCCACGGGCACGATGCCCAACGCGGTGTCGATCTTCTACACGCTCGAGGACGACAACACCAACGACCGCGCCGCTGCGAGCGTCAAAGTCGTCGCTGGCTCGACTTCAACCGGCACGGGCGCGGGAGCGACACCCACCGCGGCGGCGTCGAGCGGGACCGCGGAGACGGACGATCCCTTCCTGCCCTTCACGGGTGCGCCGCTGGTTCCCACGCTGCCTCTCGCGGGGCTGTTCGCGCTGGCGGGCGTCGCGGTGCGCCGACTGGCGTCCAAGGGGGTTTCCCGCACGGGATAGCGGGGTATATCTTAGGCGTGTCCTGTCAATAAACTTGACAACGACACACTCAGGTTTCAGAATCGCACCACGGCGCCCGAGCCTCTGCTTGGGCGCTGTGACGCAGTGAACAACAGCGCGAGCGCACGAGCAGTGGCGCCGCGGAGGAAAGGGGAGTCACAGCATGGCCAAGGTAATCGGTATCGACCTCGGTACCACCAACTCGGCGATGTCGGTCCTCGAGGGTGGCGAGCCCACGATCATGATCAACGCGGAGGGCGATCGCACGACGCCGTCCGTCGTGGCATTCCGCAAGGACGGCGAGCGCGTGGTGGGCAAGGCCGCGAAGAACCAGGCGGTCACCAATCCCGAGAACACCATCACGTCGGTCAAGCGCTTCATCGGCCGCCGGTTCGAAGAGGTCTCCGCGGAGATGAAGACCGTGCCGTACAAGGTCGTGAAGGGCAAGGACGGCCGCGTCGAGATCGACGTCGAGGGCAAGATGTACACGCCCGAGGAGATCTCGGCGATGATCCTGCAAAAGCTCAAGGCCGACGCCGAGAAGTACCTCGGCGAGCCGGTCACGCAGGCGGTCATCACCGTCCCGGCGTACTTCAACGACATGCAGCGCCAGGCGACCAAGGACGCGGGCCGCATCGCCGGTCTCGAGGTCCTGCGCATCATCAACGAGCCGACGTCTGCCGCGCTCGCCTACGGACTCGACAAGGGTCACGAGAACCAGACCGTCCTCGTCTTCGACCTCGGCGGCGGCACGTTCGACGTGTCGGTCATGGAGATCGGCGAGGGCGTCTTCGAGGTCAAGTCCACCAACGGCGACAACCACCTCGGCGGCGACGACTGGGACCAGAAGGTCATCCACTGGCTGGCCGACAAGTTCCAGGGCGACACCGGGATCGACCTGCGCGTCGACAAGATGGCCCTGCAGCGCCTCAAGGAGGCCGCCGAGAAGGCCAAGATGGAGCTCTCGACCGCGCAGACCACGCAGATCAACCTGCCGTTCATCACCGCTGACGCCTCGGGTCCCAAGCACCTCGACTACCAGCTCACGCGCGCCGAGTTCGAGAAGGTCACGAGTGACCTGCTCGACCGCACGAGGAAGCCGGTCGAGTCGGCGATGGCCGACGCCGGCGTCAAGATGGGCGACATCGACGAGGTCATCCTCGTCGGCGGCTCGACCCGCATGCCGGCGGTCCAGGAGCTCGTCAAGAAGATGACGGGCAAGGACCCGCACATGGGCGTCAACCCCGACGAGGTCGTCGCGGTCGGCGCGTCGATCCAGGGCGGCGTGCTCGCGGGCGAGGTCAAAGACATCCTGCTGCTCGACGTGACCCCGCTTTCGCTGGGTGTCGAGACCCTCGGTGGCGTGATGACCAAGCTCATCGAGCGCAACACCACCATCC
>CAZCRB010000029.1:7274-16487 GCA_964500985.1 uncultured Eubacteriales bacterium | reverse complement strand
GGAGGTCGCCCGCATGCCCAAGTTCACCAAGGAGCGCACCTGGCACGAGCAGCACACCGAGGAGCGGACGTTCGGACAGCGCCTTGCCGACGGGACGGCGCGGGTGCTCGGCTCGTGGCCGTTCATCATCGGACAGACCGTGATCGTGATGTGCTGGATCTCTTTGAACGTGACGGCGGTCGTGCGGCGGTGGGACCCCTACCCCTTCATCCTGCTGAACCTCATGTTCTCGGTTCAGGCGGCGTACGCGGCGCCGATCATCATGATGAGCCAGAATCGGCAGTCGGAACGCGATCGCTACCAAGCGCAGTCCGACTACGACACCAACACCAAGGCGGAGACCGAGATCGAGGACGTCCAGTTGCACCTCGGACGCATCGAGGCGACACTCGAACGCATCGAGCGTGCGACCGCCGGTCAGTAGACCCGAAAGAGCCGAACCTACCGCCCCAGCGCCTGAACGCCTGTCTTGGAGTCACCGATGAGCCAACCCGCGTCCAAGTACTTCGCGCTGAGTCTCGAGTCCCTCCGGGCGATCGGGGGCTGGGCGGCCGAGTGTGCCGAGAGATCCCTGTGGGTGTACGAGTCGCGCCCCGGAGCTGACGAGCGCCCCCGCGCCGCGATCGAGGGGATCCGCGAGTTCGCCGCCGGCGAGAGGCGCACCGCCCGCTTGCGCACCCTGGCCCTGGACGCGCACCGCGCCGCACGCGAGGTCGGCGACCCCGCCGCGGCTGCGGCTGCGCGCGCCGCGGGTTCGGCGGCGGCGAGCGCCTACACGCATCCCTTGGCCGACGTCCACCAGACCAAGCACATCGTCGGATCGGCGGCCTACTCCGCGCTGGCCCTGGAGCTCGCCCGGGGCGGCGACCCGACCGTAGCCGCTAGCGAAGTCCGCTGGGCGATCGAGCACGCGCCAAACGAAGCCCGGGAGGTACTGCTCCAGATGCCCGCCCGCGAGATCGGACGAGGCCGTCTCGACGCCCTGCTCTACGAGCTCGACGCGGGGCTCAGAGCATGACGGCCCCGGGACCACGGAACCGCCGGAACTGATCGGAAAGCCCACCTGACGAGGAGAGCGCATGCGCATCGAGGACCTGCGACGCTACATCAAGAACACCGAGAAGATGGTCGTACCGGCAAAGGTGGCGTCAGCGGTCCAGGGCATCAACATGCTGCGGAAGCTGCCGCTTCGGCTCCAGCGCTCGGTCCTCGCCCGCGGGGCCAAGACCAACCCCTACATGAGCTTCGTCGTCGAGCCGTACAGCGTCTTCCTGGCCTTCGAGATCGTCGACATCGAGGCGGCCGAGCGGCGCTTGCCGCCCGGCTACAGCCTGTTCCCCTCGGCGATGTTCGGCGACACCCCCGCGCGTCCGTGCGCGATCATCAGCGCCTTCAACGTCCACACGAGCGTCTTTTGGGGCAGCCGCGTCGAGTTCTACCTGATCGCCCAGAACTGCACGACCGGGCTTCTGTCCTGGATCATCGACGACTACGAGAGCAACACGGCCAGCTACGACCCGAGCCGCGGCTTCATCGCGCCGAGCACCGAACACTCGGTGGTGACGACCTCTTATGCCGGCGAGGTCATCGTCGACGTCGCGAGCGCGCAGTCGTCCAACCGCCTGGCGCTCGTGGCCGATCTCAACCACGGCGTGCGCACCGAGCTCGAGCAGCGCCTGTGGGTCGAGGGCAACCTCTCGGTGGACTACGGCGGCGAGCTGCAGCAGTGCACCAAGCCGTTCAGTCTCGTGTTCGACCCCAAGGAGATGGCGCACGCGCTGAAGCTGCCCCTCGCCGACATCTCGCTGTGCCACAACACGTTTGGCGGGAACATGCTCTCCCCCGAGCCCTTCGAGGCCGCGTGCTTCCCGTTCGCCCAGCACTTCGTGACCACGAGCGTTCCGACCGCCACCTCGATGAGGACCGCCGAGGACCTCGAGCAAGCGGTGAGTGCACTGAACGACGAGCTGACCGCGCCGCGCTAGCCCCGGAACGGCGATCGAGGAGCTGAGGAGTCGATGGCACGTTCGAACGAGACGAGCGCCCCGGAGCGCGGCGACTCCCGCGGCCCGGCCCGAGTCGTCAGGATCGCGTGCGTCGGCGACAGCATCACGCGGGGAACCTTCGTCTGGCGCCGGCACACGCGCGCGTACCCGGCGCAGCTCCAGGCGGCGCTGGGAGACGGATACCGCGTGCGCAGCTTCGGCGTGAACGGGGCTGCGGCCCAGCGAAGCGCCGACCGACCGTACCGCGAGACGCCGGCCTTCGCGATGAGCGGGGAGTTCGCGCCGGACATCGTCCTTCTCATGCTCGGCACCAACGACTCCCGAGGCGACAACTGGAAAGGCCTCGCCGCCTTCGTCTCCGACTACCGCGCGCTGGTCGTGCACTACCTGTCGCTGCCGTCCGGCCCCCGCGTCTGGCTGCTCACTCCCCCGGCCCTGTTCAGGCTCGGGCGCAGCACGCACGTGCGCTACGGCATGGACGAGCTGGCGGTGGGCCAGATGTGCGGAGCCATCAGAGACCTCGCGGGCGAGCTCGGCTGCGGGCTGGTCGACGTCAACGCGGCGACGGCGTCCCACCCCGAGGCCTTCCGGTTCGACGGCGTGCACCCCGGCGGCGCGGGTGCCGGCCTCATCGCCCAGGCGGTCCTGAGCGCGCTTGCCGCCGAGAACCCCCGGCCGGGCCCGACGGACTAGGCGGCCGCCTCGACCGCCGGCACGTCGGAGGCGACCAGTTCGGCGCGGCGGGTCAGGAACTCCTCGACGTGCAGCGACAGCGGCCAGACGGTCGCGGCGACCCAGATCGGCCAGAACCAGAAATCCGTCGCACTCACGAGGTTGAGCACCATCGCCCCGAAGCACACGCCGGCCCACGGGATGAGCGCCTTGAGCTGGCGCGGCCTGAAGACGAGCTCGCGCTCCTCGATCGCATCAGGCGCCGTCGCATACCGCTTGTAGGCGGTCTGGAGCCACCAGCCCGCCGCGACCAAGGTCGCAAGCAACGCGAGGCCGGCACCCGGCTGGATCGCGCCGGCGAACGCGCCGAGCGCCGTGCAGCACACCATGAGCGTGGCCCCGAGCCCGACACTGACCGCGACGACGTGCAGGTCGAGGCGGTTTCCAAAGACGGCGACCGTGGGCACCGCCGCGGGAACCTCGCGGGCGGGCTCGAACTCCGCGACCAGCGCGGACAGGTCGCCCATCGACGCGATCGCCATCCCCAGCGCCTCCTCCTCGGAGCGACCCTCGGCGACGAGGTCCGCGGCCTTGGCGGTGAGATCGGCGATCAGCTCCTCCTCCTGCTCGAGGACCTGCGGCGTCTTCTCGACACCCTGGAACGCGCCTTTCACGTAGTACTTGATCGCTTCCATTGCTACTCCTTACCGGTCTCGCCCGAGACCAACCGGTCGATGAGCCTGCGGGCGCGCTTCCAGTCGTCAAGGTTGCTTTGGTACGCCGCGGTTCCCTGCTCGGTGATCGCGTAGTACTTGCGGCGGCCGCCCTGGGACTCCTCGCCCCAGTAGGAACTGATGAGCCCTTGCGCTTCCATCCGGCGCGCCGATGAGTACAGGGTCGGCTCCTTGAGTTCGTACTCGCCGTCCGAGAGCAGGGTCACCTGCTTGCAGATGTCGTAGCCGTAGCGGTCCTGCGCGCTCAGGAGCCCGAGAACGATGGTGTCGATGTGTCCTCTGATGAGGTCGCTGCTGATCGGTGTTTCACTCATTGGCCACCCTCCTTCTCGCCACATCGTGAGGCACAGTACTATGTCTGTCAACATACTGTGAGTGCCAAGAGCGAAGCGGCCACAGAGCGGAGGCGGCACACGCGGGCTTCGCCTGCCGAGACAAACCCGCTATCATCCGTGGGCGGCTCGCCCCCTGCGAGTGCGTCCCCGGACCTCCGACAGAAGCGCGGTGAACCTTGAGCGACACCCCCACGTGCCCCGAATGCGGCTCCGAGTTCGTCTACGACGACGGCAACCTCCACGTCTGCCCGGAGTGCGCGCACGAGTGGCCGATCGGCACCGCTGCGGCCGCTGACGCGGGCCTTGTCGTGCGCGACGTGAACGGCAACGTGCTCGCGGACGGCGACTCGGTCACCGTCATCAAGGACCTGAAGGTCAAGGGCACGTCGTCGGTCGTCAAGGTCGGCACCAAGGTCCGCAACATCCGGCTCGTCGAGGGCGACCACAACATCGACTGCAAGGTCGACGGTGTGGGCTCGATGTCGCTGAAGTCGGAGTTCGTGAAGAAGGCGTAGGGCCGCGCCTACTGCGTCTGGATGACGGGCGCTCCGACGCCGACCACCACGGTTGCGGCCGAGCCCTCGGGGTCCGTGGTGACCGACACGCGCGACTCCGCGGTGCCCTTGCGAAACGTCAGGACGACGCCCTCGGCGGTCTTCTCCTCGCCGGAGAGCTCCCACTGCCTGCCGCCGTACGCGGCGCGGTACCACTGCGCGAGGTCTTCCGGCGTCGCCGTCACGGCGACCACGTAGTCCCACGCGTCGTCGCCCTGCGCCTCCGCGCGGCTGAAGTCGCCGACGGGAACCGGCACCTCCGCCGGAAAGCCGGTCGCGATGGTGGCCCGTTTGGCCGACGGGGTCATCGGCTCGATGGGCTGCGCGGCCGGTTGCGCGGGTTCGGCCGGCTGCCTCGCGGCGCAACCGCCCAGCGACGCGACCAGGAGCAGCCCGCATACGGCGACGAGCAGTCCGCGCATCACGGCTACTTCGCCTCCGTGGCGACCGCGTGCAGGTGCGCCGCAAGGCGCAGGTCCCACTCGCGGATGTGGTTGGCGAGCCAGTCGCGGAGCAGCGCCGCAAGCATCGGAGCCGTGTCACCGGCCACCTCGCGGTGCTGCAGCACGACCTCGCGCGTCCGCTCGGTCAGCCGCGAGTGCTGCTCGACGTGAGCGAGCATCTCGTCTGCGGGGAAACGGTGCGCCACCATGAGCGACTGCTCCGCACCAAAGTGCTCGGTCGTGTAGTCGATCAGCGCCAGGAGCATCTCGTCGAGGGCCTCGCGATCCATGGCCGATGACGAGTGCTCCTCCAGGACCCGGAACATCTCGAACAGCCTGCGATGCTGCTCGTCGACCGTGGGATTACCGGTGACGAGGGACTCGTCCAACTCGATGCGCGTCATGTGGCCCCCGTGTACGAACGCCGATTCACCGGTACAGGATACTCGCCTGTGCGCGTTGGTTCACCCGCCACGAGGGAATCACCTCCACCATGAGACCAGCGACCATACCCGACACCCCCGACGAGCTGCTCGACTTCCTCGTGGCCGAGCTCCACGCCCGCGCTGACGAGGACAACGCGGCCGGCATGGCGCGGTTCGGCATCTCGCCGGTGGGCACGCTCGGCGTCGGGATGACGGACGTGCGAGGGCTGGCGCGCGATGCCAAGCAGGCCCTGCGGCGCGACGACGCGGCGCTGCACGCGCTCGCCCTGGGCCTGTGGGAGACCGGCATCCACGAGGCGCGCATCATGGCCACCGTCCTCGAGGTCCCCGCGCTCGTCACGCCCGAGCAGGCCGAGCGCTGGGTGCTCGACCTGGACAGCTGGGACACGTGCGACCAACTCTGCGGCAACGTCTTGTGGCGCGTCGGGTTCGCCTGGCAGCTGCCCGCGCAGTGGTGCGCCCGGCCCGAGACCTACGTCAGACGCGCCGGTCTGGTCGTGGCGACCCAGCTCGCGGTCAAGGCAAAGGCCGTCCCGTCCGCCGACCTCATCGCGCTGCTGCCGCTCGCCGAGTCCGCGGCGTTCGACGAGCGCAACGACGTGAAGAAGGGCGCGAGCTGGGCCATCCGCCAGATCGGCAAACGCGACCCGGCGTGCAACGCCGCCGCCGTCGAGGCCGCCGAGCGGATCCTGGCCCGCGCGCTCGACGAGCAGCCGCCCACGCCGTCCTCGCGCGCGGCGCGCTGGGTCGCTCGCGACGCGCTGCGCGAGCTGCGCTCGGACGCGGTTCGCACGCGGCTCGGGCTCGACTGACGCGCCTACTCGTAGTGCAGCGCCGCGACGATGTCGAGCCGCGCGGCCTGGCGCGACGGGATCAGCGCCGCCAGAAGCGCGAACGAGAAGCCCGCGACGACCGCGGTCACGATGCCGGCCCACGGGAAGAAGTACGGCATCACGAAGCCCGTCGCGTTGAGCGCGTAGACGAGCGCGTAGCCAAGCGCGATGCCTCCCGTGATCCCGAACACCACCCCGACGGCGGCCAGCAACATCGACTCGGCCACCACCATGCCGCGAATCTGACGGCGCGTGGCGCCCACGGCCCGCAGCATCCCGATCTCGCGGGTGCGCGACAGGACGCTGATGGCGAGCGTGTTGAGCAGCGCGAGCAACGTCGGCAGCGCCAGCATCGCGATGAACGTGTAGAAGATCACGAGGGTCTGGTCGAAGACCTTCACCTGCGACGCCTTGAAGGACTCCGAGTCGTACAGGACGAACTGCGGGAAGTCCGCGAGCAGCCTGCTCAGCCGCGCCTTGACCACGGGCACCGAAGCGCCGCGTGAGGCGTTGGCGAGCACCATCGCGTTGGTCGTGATGCCAAAGTCGTTGGCCAGGTTGTCCTGAGAGATGTAGGCCGTGGAGAGCTTGGCGTTGAGGTAGTCGGTCGCGATCCCGGCGACCCGGTAGTCCTTGACGCCGTTGGGCGTGACCACGCGCAGCGTCTGTCCGGGCTTGACGCCGTTCTGGGCCGCGTAGATGCCGTTGACCAGCATCACCCGCCCCGTGGCGAGCTTGGCGACGTCTCCCGCGTTGGAGTCGCCGGAGAAGGTGAACGAGGCCACGCGCGCGTAGGTCTCGGGATCGATGCCGACCATCTGGACGTCGCCCCCGGCGATCTTCGCCATCCCGATGCGGACCGTCGCCACGTCCCCGACGCCCGGGGTGGCGGCGATGCGATCGACGAGCGCCTGATCGGCGCCGATGTGGCTTCCGCCCAACAGCAGCCCCTGCGGGATCGTGACGAAGTCACTGCCGAGCGACTGGTCGATGTACTGGAAGAACCCGGCGAACATCGACGCGATGAGCCCGACCATCGAGACGACGACCGCCAACGAGATCAGGATGGCCGAGGCGGTGGCGGCCGCGCGGCCCGGCTGCCGCGTGAGATTCGAGTTGGCCAGCTCGGCCGTGACCGGCGAGAACGGCTCGATGATGCGCGAGAGCAGGCCGGAGAGCGGCTCGATGGCCGCCGGCGCGATCATGATGAGCCCGACGAGGAAGAACACCGCACCCAGCCCCACCGACGCGGACTGCCGCAGCAGCAGCATGGGCACCGACACCGCGAGCAGCCCCCAGCCGACGAGCACCGCCTTGCGGTGCCCGCGCTCGGCGACCTCGGCCATCTGCGGGCGCAACGCTTCCAGCGGCGTTATCCGAGCCGCCTGCCGAGCCGGTACGACCGCCCCGAGGACCGTCACGCCCACGCCCAGGATGATCGCCGCAACCCACGTCGTGAGCGTGAACTGCGGGGCGATCGCCCCCGTGTCCATGTGCAGCGTGTCCCGGAAGATCGGCGCCATCGCCGCGATGCCGCCGGCGGCGAGCAGGTAGCCGAAGAACAGCCCGAGCGTCGTTCCCAAGACCCCCTGGATCACGCCTTGCGCCAGGAAGATGCCGAGAATCGTCCCTCGCCGCGCACCGATCGCGCGCAGCATGCCGATGTCATGGCGACGCTCCGAGACGAGCGTGCGAAACGTGTTGAGGATGATGAAGCCGCCCATGATCAGCGCGAAGACGCCGAACATCGTGAAGGCGAACTGGCTCACCTTGAGCGAGGCGAGCAGCTGGTTCTCGTTGGACAACCCGCCGACGGTGTACTCGCTGCCGAGGACCCGGCGGGTCGCCGCTTCGACGGTCGCGCGATCCGCGCCCGGCGTGAGCCGCCCTTCGATGGTGTTGGCCTTACCCGGCTCGCCGAGCATGCGGCCGGCCTGCGCGAGCGTGACATAGACCTCCGGCGTGCCCGGCGAGGAACCGCTTGCCAGCAGCCCGACGACGGTCAGCTTCTGCGTACCGGCGACCGTGGGCACCGTCAGACGGCCCCCGAGCCCGACTTTGAGGTCCTTGGCCGCGTCTTGTCCGATGACCGCCTCGCCCGTATCGCCCGCCGCGAGCATCCGGCCCGCTGCGATCGGAAACTGCCGGACGCGCACCGCGGTGCGCGGGTCGATGCCGGTCAGCATGATCGTGGTGACCGGACTGTCGGTCGGCATCCCCACCGAGCGCCGCAGGCCCGGCGTCGCGGCGGCCACACCCTCGACCTTGGCGACCTTGACGGCCACCGACGGGTCGAAGAAGCCTCCGCTCGAGCCGGTGACCGACAGGTCGACCTGCCCGGCGGCGCCGAGGATGGAGCGGTTGAAGGCGTCAATCATGCCGGGCAGCATGCCGTTGAGCCCAAAGATGAGCATGACGCCAAAGACGACTGCGAGCGTGGTGAGCAGCGTACGCAGCTTGCGCCCCCACAGGTAGCGCCAAGCCAGTGTCAGCGAGACGTTCACAGCAGGCCGACCTTCTCCATCGCGGCGTGTGCGGCGTCAGAGTCCGCGATCCGCGCGTCATCGATGATCCGCCCGTCACTCATGAACACGATACGGTCGGCGTGCGCGGCGATGCGCGGATCGTGGGTGACCATCAGGATGGCGCGGCCCCACTCGGTCGATGCGGTCTTGAGCAGCTGCGCGATCTCGTCGCTCGAGCGGCTGTCGAGGTTGCCGGTCGGCTCGTCTGCGAGCAGCAGCGCTGGATCGGTCACGAGCGCTCGGGCCACCGCGACCCGCTGCTGCTGACCGCCCGAGAGCTGGTCGGGCCGGTTGTTGAGGCGCTCGCCAAGGCCCACCTTGCGCAGCCACTCCTCGGCACGTGCGCGAGCCTGCTTGGACGGCACCCCGTCAAGGGTCAGCGGCAGCGCCGCGTTCTCGACGGCGCTGAGCACCGGGATCAGGTTGAAGAACTGGAAGACGAAGCCCATCTGGCGGCGGCGCACGCCGGTCAGCTCGTCGTCGCTCATCGTGGAGACATCGGTGCCGTCGAGGTGGATCGAGCCCGACGTGGGCGTGTCGAGTCCCCCGAGGAGGTTGAGCAGCGTCGACTTGCCGCACCCGCTCGGCCCCATCACCGTGACGAACTCGCCCGGCTCGACGCTGATGTCGACGTGGTCGAGCGCGGTCACGGCGGTCTCGCCGCT
>CAZCRB010000029.1:0-7174 GCA_964500985.1 uncultured Eubacteriales bacterium | reverse complement strand
CCGACCGGGGCGGGCGGCCCCGGCGGCGCGCAAGTGGCTGGGGAATGGGCTGGCGCTCGATCTCGGCGAGCCGCGCCTCGACCATGTCGAGCCAGCGCACGTCGGCCTCGAGATGCATGACGGCCTTGTCGAGCAGCAGCGCGCGCGCCAGCTCGCTCGAGCGGTCGAGGGTCGCTCGCCGTGAGGTGAGCGCGTGCAGGTCGCGGTAGAGGGTCGCTCGCTGTACCCGGATGACGTCGCGAGGGTCCGCCTCAGGGGTCCCCAACGCGAGCATCAGCTTGACGAAGAAGGCGTCTCTGAGCGCATCGCCGTGCTCGCCCTGCGTCAGCCAGGCGGTGTAGGTGGCGCGCCCCCGGTCGGTGACGCGGTAGACGACGCGGTCGGGGCCGCCGATGCGCTCAGGCTCCTGCGGTTCGACGAGCCCGTCGCGCTCGAGCCGCGACAGCGTCGTGTAGACCTGCGCGGGCTTGAGATTCCAGACCGCGGGCCCGCCGACGAGCGCCTCGAACGCCGAGCGCAGGTCGTAGCCATGGCGGGGTCGCTGATGCAGGAGTCCCAAGATGGCGTGGCGAACCGGCATGGCACCTCCTCAGCGCGACCGAAACGGGCGCGGGCATAATTGCTCTACGAGTTAATAGTATGCCCTTCGCGCACGGAATCAAGACCCGGTCGGCCGGAATCGCTCACCAGAGCCGGTACTCGCCGTCGCGCTCCTCCACCTCGAGCCGCACGCCGTACAGCGCCGAGAGCGCCTCGCCGGTGAGCAGCTCCCCGGTGGGCCCGTCGGCGATGACGGCGCCGTCGGCGAGCAGCACCGTCCGCTCGATCCCGCGCACGACGTCCTCGACGTGGTGCGTCACCAAGACGAGCGTGCGCTCGCCGGCAGCCAGCTCGCGCATCAGCTCGCGCAGGTGCCAGGCCCCCGTGGGGTCGAGTCCGGCACACGGCTCGTCGAGCACGAGCACGGCCGGGTCGTTGACGAGCGCCCGGGCCACCAGGGCCCGGCGCGCCTCGCCGGTCGAGAGCGTGGTCATGTCGCGCGCGGCGAGATGCTCGATACCCGCCTGAGCCAGTGCGGCATCCGTCGCGGCGTGGTCGGCGTCGGTCACCGACGTGCGCAGGTGCGCCGGCACCCCGAGCGCCCCGAACCTCCCGCCGAGCACCACCTCGCGGACGCTGAGATGCACGTCGACGACGTCTTGCCACGCACTCGACACGATCCCGAGCAGGCTGCGCGCCTTCGAGAGCTCGACGCGCTCCTCCCCGTGCCACAGCACGGGGGGCGGGTCGGCCCACAGCGGCAGGATGTCGCGGGTGAGCAGCCCCACCAGCGTGGACTTGCCCGCACCGTTGGGGCCGAGGACCGCGACGTGCTCGCCGTCGCGCAGCGCGAAGTCGGCGACGTGGAGGATCTCCCGGCCGTCTCGCACGACCCGGGCGTCGCGCAGCCGCAGCAAGGGGGCCGCGCTCACGACACGTCTCCGGCCAGCAGCGAGTAGCGCGCGTGGTCCTCCCAGCGACCGGCGATGCGGTAGCAGTCGCGCGACACCCCCTCGTAGGTGAAGCCGCAGCGCTCGATCAGCGCGATGGAGCGCTCGTTGCGCGGGACGATGTTGGCCTCGATCCGGTGCAGCGCGAGTTCCTCGAACGCGATGCGCGTCGCTGCCCGCACGGCCTCGGCCATCAGCCCGCGCCCGACCGCCTCGGGCGCAAGCCCGTAGCCGAGGTGGCAGCTCTGAAGCGAGCCCCGCACGATGCGCAGCAGCACGAGGCGCCCGATCACGCGCCGCTGTTCGCCGCGCGGCATCAGGTACAGCGTCAGGCCACGATCGGTGACCGCTTCCTCGAGCTCTCCGGCCAGCCGCTGCGCCACGACCGGCTCGTCCCAGAAGTCCGACGAGCGGATCGGCTCCCACGGCGCATGCAGCTCGCGGCTGCGCCGGCCGTAGTCGGCGACGAGCGTCGCGTCGTCCGGCGCGAGCTGGCACAGCATGAGTCGCTCGGTGGTCCAGAATCGGGGCACGGGTCCGCCCTTTCCGTCAGGGTCTGCGCCCTCAGGGTAGCGCGAACAGGGGCGCCTCGCATGATGCGAGACGCCCCGCTGTCGCACGTTCGAGCGCTTCTCAGGCGCCGGCCGCTAGTTGTGAGCGTGCTTCACGAACGGCACGTTCTCCTGGGCCATGTCGCGCAGGATCTGCATCCGCGCGATCGGGTCGAGCGCAGCCAACTGCGAGCGGACCTGCTCCTCGGCCGCGCTGATGCGCGAGCCGCGCCCATGCCACAGCCCGCCGCCGGCGACGACCAGGCCCAGGGCGGCCAACATCGCCGGCAGGCCGATCGCCGCGACACCGCGCCGCCCGCGCAGCCACATCGTCGCGCCCAATGCGAGCCCCACCGACAGCATCGTCAGACCGACGGCACTGACCGCCACGTCCTCGTCGACGCTCTCGACGAACTGCTCCTTGATCTCCCGAGCGCGCACCGCCAGTGCGTCCGCGCGCTCGCTCATCTGCTCACGAGATACCATCTCGAACACCTCCTCGTCCTGTTTGTTCCCGACACTCGCCGGGGTCAACGGCGCACAGCGGGGTATCACGAGGGGTTTCGGGGGCAGCGGGGACCGCTAGGCGCCCTTGGGCGCGCTGATCAGCTCGAGGATGTTGTCGAGCAGGCGGCGGTTGCCGGGGTACTCCATCGTCATGTTGGCGAAAACCGCGTCGTCGCCGAGAACGACGACTCGCCCGGAACCCACCGGCGCCACGCCCACCACGCCAAAGGGCGGCGGCGGATCGGCGGCTGAGAGCTGGCCGTCCTCGTCTTGGTCGACATAGACGTCCGGCCCGCTGGTGACCACGAGCGAAGCGGACGCGAGCTTGGTCTTGTCCACACCCACCGACCAGCCCGAGACCACGAGCAGGTCGTCCACGCCCGTCGTCAGCGGACTGTCGGACACGCCGGTGGCCACGAACACACCGGGGTCCTCTTCGATCGGGCGCATCGTCTTCATCACACCGGTGCCCACCGGCAGCCCCCAGCGCGCGGGCGTCGAGAGCACCGGGAAGGGCACGTGGATGCTCAGCACCACGGTGCCGCCGCGCTCCAGGTAGTCGTCGAGCGCCGTCTTCTCCTCGTCGGTGAAGGGCCGCATGGGCCCGGGCACGTAGACGGCGGCCACGTTGTCGAGCAGCGCCGGCGTGATCGTCTGGCGGTTCACGAGCACCCCGTATCCGGCGTCGTTCATCGCGCGCACCACGCTGGTCTGGCCCAGGCGCGACTGGTCCTCGGGCGCGAAGACCTCGTCGTGCGCCATGTCAAAGACGATGGTCCCCGACGGCGCGATCGGAGCGCCGCTCGCCTCGGCCGAGGGCTCGGCGGACGCGGCGGGCTGCGAGCTGGAGGCCGACGGCCCGGGCGCCGAGCAGCCGGACGCGGTCGCGGTCGCGAGAAGTGCCGTGAACATGAGAGTGGCGGCGATGGCGTGTTTGCGTGAACGCACGGTGAGAACCTCTCGTGGACGAGACGACTGGAAGCACCCTAGCACCTGCCGCGCCGACACGCAGCCGTCAGCGCGGACCCGCGGTCAGCCGGGGAGAGCGCGCTTCGGTGACCGCCGGGTCGAACGGCAGCAGCCCGAGGGCCGCGAACAGCACCCCGAGCACGTCGGCGGGAAGCGGCCGCGGTTTGAGGAACGGGTCGATGTAGTCGTGGCCCCAGCCGAGTTCGACCGGCAGTCCGACCTCCTCGTAGTCGGGCACGTGGCCCTGAAACGCGGCTCGGAACACCCGCCGGGCGATTCCCGGGTCCACGTCGTGGTCGCCGCCGTTGAGCACGAGCACGGCCCGCTCGAGGTTGGGGTTGGCGGGCAACTTGTCGTCGGCCAGGGCGCTGGAGAAGCGCATGTAGGCCGAGGCGGCACGAATGGCGAAACCCGGATAGATGTAGGGCGAACCGACGCCGGTCATGTCCCACCGGTAGTAGCTGACCGGCAGCAGGCCCTCGAAGCGCGCAGCCGCACGGACCGCCCACATCGAGTAGCCACGCGGAGCGGCGAATGGGGCCACGGCGGCCACCCGGGTGATCTCGGGTCGCACCCGCGCGGCCCACTGCGCGACGATCCCGCCGCCAGAGAGCCCGAGCGCCCAGACCGGTCCGCCAAAGCCCGCAGCGATGTCGACCGCCTCGTCGACCCAAGCGGCCAGGGCATCGGCGCGCAGCCCGGCGAGCAGCCCGGGGTCGAGGCGATCGGCCTGCCCGTGCAGCGGCTTGCGTGGCACCAGAGCGCGCAGCCCCGCCTCGGCGAGCGCCTCGCCCACCCACGAGAACTGCGCCGGGCACTGGGTGAAGCCGTGCAGCAGCAGCACGGTCGGCGTCTGCGAGCCCGCGGCCTCGCGCCCCGGCTGCGGCTCGAACAGCGGCGTCACGCAGCCCGGCACCGCCTCGCTCCGGTCGCGGACCACCAGCGCCGCGTGGCGCTCGCGCGCCTCGGCCGGCGAGCCGGCGGGACTCGGGTTGGCCCGCGGTGGCCGCATCCCGGCCGACGAACCGGCGATGGCGAGCGCCGACCCGAGCGCCGCCCCCGCGACAAACGCAACCGACCTCGGCCTCATGAGCGGCTCCCCTCGTCTGCACGGCTCCCGCCGGCGAGTTCTATCAGCACGTGCTGGGCGTTGAACGGCTCCTCGCCCGCAGCCGGCTCGAGGTGCCGGTACGTCCCGTCATGGAGCAGCTCGCGGGTGTTGGTCGTGTCGGACAGGTAGGCCTCGAGCACCTCGTAGCGCAGACGCTCGGCCATGGAGCGGTCGCGCACCGGTGCGAGCACCTCGACGCGCCGGCTGATGTTGCGGTTCATCAGGTCGGCGCTTCCGATGAAGACCTCGGAGTCGCCGTCGTTGGCGAACCAGTACAGGCGCGCGTGCTCGAGGAAGCGGCCCACCAGACTCGTCACGCGGATGTTGTCCGAGACACCCGGTACGCCGGGCCGCAGGATGCAGACCCCGCGCACGAGCAGGTCGATCTGCACGCCCGCCTGCGACGCCTCGTACAGAAGCGCGGTCATGCGGCGGTCGGCTATCGCGTTGACCTTGAAGATGAGGCGCGCCGGCCTGCCGTCGCGGGCGTGCGCCATCTCGCGCCGGATGCGCTCCTCAAGACCGGAGCGGATCGACACCGGGGCGACCAGGAACCGCTCGTAGGACTCCTCCACGGCGTAGCCGGTCAGCGAGTTGAACAGGCGGGAGGCGTCGGCGGCCATCACGTCGTCGCAGGTCAGCATGTCCAGGTCCGTGTACTGGGTCGCGGTCGCCGTGTTGTAGTTGCCGGTGCCCACGTGCAGGTAGCGCCGGATGCGCCGGCCCTCGCGCCGCACGATGAGCGCGACTTTGCTGTGCACCTTGAAGCCGACGATGCCGTAGACGACGTGCACGCCGGCGGCCTCGAGCTGGCGCGCCCAACCGATGTTGGACTCCTCGTCGAAGCGGGCCTTGAGCTCGACCAGGACCGCGACCTCCTTGCCGTTCTCGGCCGCCTCGAGCAAGGCCTCGACGATGGGCGAGTTCTTGCCCACGCGGTACAGCGTCATCTTGATCGCGAGGACGTCGGGGTCGTCGGCCGCCTGCCTCAGGAGGGCGACCACCGGCTCGAACGACTCGAACGGGCGGTGGATCAGCAGGTCCCGCTCCCGGATGGCACCAAAGAGGTCGGCCTCCTCGAGGTCCTCGAGGCCGCGCGGCAGCGCCGGGACGAACGGGGGGAACTTGAGCTCGGGCCGGTCTATCGCCGCGAGCTGGAACAGGTCCGAGAACCCGAGCGGCGGGTCGACCACCACCAGCTCACCGGGCCCGAGACGCAGGTTGTCGGTCAGGATCGCGCGCACCGACTCCGGCGTGTCGCTGTCGACGGTCACCCGCACGACCGAGCCGAAGCGGCGCTTGCGGATGCCCTCTTCGATCGTCTCGAGCAGGTCGTCGGCCTCGATCTCCTGGATGGCGACCTCCGCGTCGCGCGTGATGCGAAACGCGTGGGCCTCGAGCACGTCGACGCCGGTGAACAACGAGTCGAGGTGCTCGATGACGAGCTGCTCGAGCCACACGAACCAGTGCCCGTTGCGCCTGCCGGCGGGCTCCCCGCCCGGCGAGGGCACGGCGACGAGGCGCGAGATGCCCTTGGGGATCTTGATGCGCGCGAACCGCTCCTCGCCATCGGCGCCGCGCACGACCACGGCGAGGTTCAGCGACAGGTTCGAGATGTGCGGGAAGGGGCGCCCCGGGTCGAACGCGAGCGGCGTGAGGACCGGGAAGACGTTGGTCGCGAAGTACTCGTCGGCGACCTTCTTCTGCGCCGCGTCGAGCTCGTGATATCCCGCCAGCACGATGTTGTGCTCGCGCAGCTCCTCGCACAGCGCCTGGTAGGTGCGCCTCCCCTCGTGGATCAGGGCCACGGCGACGTCGCGCGCGTCCTCGAGCTGCTCGGCGGGCGTGCGCCCGTCGGCCGAAAGCTCGTTGACGCCGGCGGCGACCTGCTGCTTGAGGCCGCCGATGCGGACCATGAAGAACTCCGCGAGGTTCGACGACATGATGGCGAGGAACTTGACGCGCTCGAGCAGCGGGTTGCCGGGCGACTGCGCCTCCTCGAGCACGCGGCGCTGGAACTCGAGGAGCGAGAGCTCGCGGTTGAGGTACAGCGAGTGATCGGTAAGGTCGATGGGCTGCCCGTCTGCGGCGACCGGGTCTGGCGTGGAGTCGAGCACCGGAGAACCTCTCGTGTTCGCTTCTTGTCGTGCGGCGCGGTTCGTACGTGAAGATTCCCCTTAGGCACGCCGCCGAGCAGAGCGTCTTTTCAGGCCGCCGCGCGCCTAGCCCACGGCCACGAGTACGACGGCGACGAGCGCGAGCGCCACCCCCACGCGCTGCACGCCGCGCAGGCGCTCCCCGAGAAACCCGCGCGCCAGCAGCACGGTCACGACCGGGTAGAGCGAGCCGAGGACCGCCGCGACGGCGATGGGGCCGCGCTGGATCGCGACGATCATCGAGAAGTTCGCGAAGATGTCGAGCGCCCCGGCCCATGCCGCGCCCGTGAGCGCGGGCCGCGGCATCTTCAGCCCCCGCGTGGCGGCGAGCGCGAGCACCGTGACGAGCAGCGTCGAGGCGATCCGGGCCGTCGACAGCGGCCACAACCC
>CAZCRB010000028.1:0-16501 GCA_964500985.1 uncultured Eubacteriales bacterium | reverse complement strand
CGGCTTCGCCTCAGCGCTGCCGGATGCGGCGACGGCAGGAGCCTTCATGGGCAAGCAGGACGGCGCACTGCTCTACGTGAACTCGACGTCGGTGCCCACCGGAACCTCGTCCTACCTGACGGGTGCCAAGAGCACCATGGCGGGCGGATACGTGTTCGGTGGTACGACGAGCGTGTCCGAGGCGGTTCGCATGCAGCTGCTGGCGCTCATGCAGTAACGCACAGACCGGATAGAACGATCTGATGAGGGGCGGGCCATACGGTCCGCCCCTCTTGCGTTGCCGGTGGCGGGGGAAGGGACGGGCGCGCGAGCGCGCCGGGCCTTCGGCTCGCGTCAGGGCTTGCAGTTCTTGCAGCCCACGTACCCTTGAGCGATCGCGTCTTCTCGCCGAGAGAACGGCACCTTGTTGTGCTCGCTCATCTGAGAGACCGAGCTGCAGCCTGCTCGGTGGAACTTCATCGTGTTGCGGTTGCCGATGTAGCTGCCCGACGGGCTTGCGGAGCCCGCGCTCGGTGCCGGTGCGGCCGCCGGAGGCGCCGCTGAAACGGCGCCCGCGCCACCGGCCACGCCCCACAGACCGCGTCCTGCGTCGCGCGCTTCGGCCACGTACGTCCGGAAGTTGTCGGCGTACTTCACGTTGGGGGGAATCGTCATCTGCCCGGCGTAGCCCTTGAGCGCCAGGCGGGCGTTGAACATCTTGGCGCGCACTTCCGCATCGCCGGAGCTCGACGGCTTGGCGAGCCAGACGTAGGCGAGGAGTCTGCCGTAGCGGTCGCGCTCCCCGGCATCGCGCTCGAGCCACACGCGCTTTCCCATCAGCTCACGCTTGGTGAAGGCGCTCGCCTCCTTGCCGAACGGTTCGATCTTGCGGGTCGACTCCGGAGTGTCGATGCCGATGAAGCGCACCTTCTCCTTGGGCCCGCCGTCCAGCTGGACGTGGGCGGTGTCGCCATCGACCACGTAGACCACGGTCCCGGCGACCACCGACGGCGCCTCGCCGCTGGTCTGTCCGCCGGTAGCCGAGCCGGTGCTCCCGGAGCCGCCGCCCGGCTTATCGGGGGCGACCGATCCGTTGATCCAAGGGGGAGGGGGAATCGTGGCATCCGCCGAAGGACGGGGCTTGGCGGTCTCGCTCGAGGCGCGCGCGACGCACCCGCCCAGCGACACAGCGGCGCACAAGGCGACCATCGCGAGTAGTGCGGCAGTGAGCGCGCGCGCTCCACGTCCGCGCGCGGGGCGGTTGGCGGTGCAGCTCATGGCGTGCCTAACTACTGGGTGGCGTCGACGGTGATGTTGACGGTCGAGCCCTTCTTGACCTTGGTCCCGGCCGTGATGTCCTGTGCGATGACGAGGCCGTTGCCCGAGTGCATCTCGTAGGCGACCTTGGCGACGAGGCCGACGGCCTCGAGCGCCGCCTTGGCTTCACCCTCGCTCTTGCCGATGGTGTCGGGGACCACGACCGTGTCGGTGCCCTTGCTCACGAAGATCGTGACCGTTGAGCCCTTGGCGACCTCAAGGTTGCCCGCCGGGTTCTGGCTGATGACCTTGCCCGCAGGCACCGAGTCGCTGAACTGCTCCTTGACCGAGGCCTTGAAGCCCGCCTTGTCGAGCGCGGAGGTGGCGTCAGCCTTGGACTTGCCGATGACGTCGGGCACGGTGGAGACCTCCGGCCCGCGCGAGATGACGTACTGGACGGCCGAGCCCTTGGCGGCCTTGTCGCCCGGGGCGGGGCTCTGCTTGATGACGATGCCGGGGGACACGTCGCCGCTGAACTCGCTCGGCAGCGGCTGCGGCTGGAACCCCGCGTCGCTGATCGCCTTCTGGGCTTCTGCCTCCGACAGACCCATCAGCGTCGGCACCTGCAGCATCTCGGCGCCCTTGCTGACGGTCAGGGAGATGGCTGAGCCCTTCTCGGCGGTGGCGCCCGCAACGGGCGACTGGTCTATGACCTCGCCGGCCGGCACGTCGGCGTTGAACACCTCGTCGACTTTGCCGATGGTGAAGCCCTGCTGGGTGATCGTCGCCTGCGCGTCGGCCACCTTCATGCCCACGAGCTTGGGTACCGCGACGCCCTGGGGACCGAGCAGGCCGAGGCCCCAGGCCACGCCGAGCCCGGCGGCGACGAGGCCGACCGCGACGAGGATCCAGACCCAGGTCAGGTTCTTCTTCTTGGGTTCGGGCCGGCGAACCGGGGCCGCGACGTTGTCGGGGGCGTAGGGGTCGCTCGGGACGGGCTTCATCACCGAGGTCTGGGCCGCCGCCGCGGCGGCACCCCCGGCGACGGCCGCTCCTGCCAGCGCCGCGCCAGACACTTCACGGCCCTGGGCGACGCGCATGAGGTCGCGCTTCATCTCGTCGGCGGTCTCGTAGCGCTGCGCGGGGTCCTTGGCCATCGCGGTCATGATGACCGCCTCGAGCCCCGGGTCGATGTTGGGGTTGACCGTGTGCGGCGGTGCGAGCGGCTCGTTGACCTGCTTGAGCGCGACGGCGACGGGCGTCTCGGCGTCGAAGGGAAGGCGGCCGGTGGCTGCCTCGTAGAGCACGACACCGAGCGAGTACAGATCGCTGGGCGCACCGAGCGGGCGACCCTGCGCCTGCTCGGGCGACACGTAGTGGGCGGTCCCGAGGACAGAACCGGTCTGCGTCATGGTCGTGTTGCCGGCCCGGGCGATGCCGAAGTCCATGACCTTCACGGCGCCGTCGGGCGCGACCATGATGTTGTGCGGCTTGATGTCGCGGTGGATGACGTCGTAGCCGTGGGCCACGACGAGTGCCGAGCAGACCTGGGCGCCGATGGCAGCGATACGCTGTGCCGGCAGCGGCCCCTTCTGCTGGATGATGGTCTTGAGATCGGTGCCGCGGACCAGCTCCATGACGATGTAGTACGTGTCGCCGTCCTGGCCCCAGTCGTAGATGTTGACGATGTAGGGGCTCTGGAGGTTTGCGGCGGCCTGCGCCTCCTGGCGGAAGCGCGCGGCGAACGAGGGGTCGGCGGCGTAGCGCGGGTGCATGACCTTGACCGCCACCGTGCGGCCGAGGACCTCGTCCACGGCCTTATAGACGTCGGCCATGCCGCCGGAACCGATCTTCTCGGTCATCCGGTATCTGCGGCCGAAGACCATCTCTTCCACTGAGCACGACCCCCGTGTCGTTGTGCGCCGGGTGGTTGCCCGACTGTCGTCATTCTAGCCGATGCGCGCGCAGTTTTCGCTGCAGCGCGACCTGCGCTATCGCCCTTTCTGCGCGGCGAGTGCCGCCTTGAGCACCGGCTGCGCCGCCGGAGCTGCGACGCGGCCGCCCACGCCGCCCTGTTCGATCATGATCGCGAGAGCGACCGTGGGGTTCTCGGCGGGAGCGAACGCGATGAACCACGCGTCGGTCGTCGCGGACTTGCCGCTCTCCGCGGTGCCCGTCTTGCCCGCGACCGCAACGCCGCTGACCTGCGCCCTGACGCCCGAGCCGGCCTTGACGGTGTCGACCATCAGCCGGGTCACCTGCTCGGCGGTGGCGGCATCGGTGGCGGTGGTGAGCTTGCGCGGCGTCGTGGTCGTGCCCGCCACACCGTCGCGCGACCGGATCTCGCCGATGACGTAGGGCCGCATGACGGCGCCGTCGTTGGCGATGCCGGAGGCGACGAGCGCCATCTGCATGACGGTCGCCTGGGGACCGGCGGGGCTCTCGTGCTCGCCCACCGGCTGGCCCACGCCGGCCCACGCGGTCTCCCACGTCGTCATCTCGGAGGGATCGGGCATGAGCGAGACCTTCGCGGGCAGGTCGTAGTCGAGCTCGGAGTCGAAGCCGAACCGGTCGGCCTGGCCCACGAGCCGCTCGGGGCCGAGCTCGACGGCGAGGAGCGCGAAGACCGTGTTGATCGACTTCATCGTGGCGGTCTTGAGGTCGGTGAGCCCGTAGCTGCCGCCCTCGAAGTTGGTGACCGGGGCGTTGCCGATCTCTTGCGGGCTCTTGCCCGAGTACTTGGACTCGGGTGTCGCCACGCCGCTGGACAGCGCCGCGGTCAACGTGACCACCTTGAAGGTGGAGCCGGGCGCGCGCAGCGACTGGCGCGAGCGGTCGAGCAGGGGGGCGCCGTCGGCGGCCGAGCTGATCTCGGACCAGTCATCGTCGACGGTCGCGGGGTCGTATCCGGGATTGGACGCCGAGGCGAGCACGGCACCGGTGCGCGGGTCGAGCACGACGACCGCTCCGCGCTTGCCCTTCAGCGCCGCCTGGGCCGCGGCCTGGACCTTGGAGTCGATCGTGAGCACCACGTCGTCGCCCTGGATCGGCTGCCCGGTCGCCGCGTCGATGGCGTCGGTCCACGAGCGGAACACGCGGGTGCCGGCGAGCGCGTCGTTGGCGGCCGCCTCGACGCCCGCCCGCCCGTACTTGAGCGAGTAGTAGCCCACCGTGTGCGCCGCGAACTCGCCCTTGGGGTACGCGCGCCGGAACACGTTGCGGCCGACCGGCACCGACTCGGCGAGCGTGACCCCGTCGCGCGTCACGATCGCGCCGCGGTCGGTGCGCGCCTGGACGGCGAGGTTGCGGGTGTTGGCCGGGTGGTTGCGCAGGTCGCGCGCCTCGACGACCTGGATCCAGGTCAGGTTGAGCACGAGCGCGACGAGCAGGCCGCTGAGCAGCACGTCGACGCGGGTCAGCCGCTTGACGAGCGCGAGCCGCCCGAGCACCCCGAGGTCGGTGGTCGTGGTCGCGAGCTCGCTCTCGAGCCCGGTCCCCTCGTCACCGGCGCGAAGCAGCAGGGCGAGCATGATGAACGTCGAGAGCAGCGACGAGCCGCCGTAGCTGACAAAGGGAAGCGTGACGCCCGTGAGCGGGATGAGCCGGGTCACGCCGCCGATGATGACGAACGCCTGCAGCGCGATGGCGGCGACGATGCCGGCGGCCGTGAACGCCGCCATGTCGGTCTTGGCGCGCGCCGCCGTCGCCAGACCCCGCATCGTGATGACGAGGAAGCACGCAACGACCGCCGCGGCCCCCAGCAGGCCCAGCTCCTCGCCGATCGCCGAGAAGATGAAGTCGGTCGCGACGAACGGGATGCGCCCGGGCAGCCCTTGGCCGAGCCCCGTGCCGAGCACCCCGCCCGCGGCGAGCGCGAACAGCGACTGCACCAGCTGGTAGCCCCGGCCCGCGGCGTCCGCGAACGGGTCGAGCCAGATCGCGACGCGCGTCTGCACGTGGTCGAAGAGCCGGTAGGCCACCGTCGCCCCCGCGGCGAACAGCCCGAGCCCCACCACCACGTAGCCGGCGCGTCCCGTCGCCACGTAGATCATCACGAGGAAGGTGCCAAAGAGCAGCAGCGAGCTGCCGAGGTCGCGCTCGAACACGAGCACGAACAGCGAGGCGACCCACATGAGCAGCAGCGGCCCGAGCGTCCGCGCCTCCGGAAGCTGCAGCCCCGCCACGCGACGCGTGGACACCGAGAGCATCTCGCGGTTCTCGGCGAGGTACGCCGCCAGGAAGATGATGATCGCGATCTTGGCGAGCTCACCGGGCTGGAAGCTCATGCCCGCGAAGCGGATCCAGAGCTTGGCGCCGTTGACCTCGACGCCGATGATGGCCGGCAACACGAGCAGCACGAGACCGGCGATCATGACGGTGTACTTGTAGCGGGCGAGCGTCTCGAGCGACGGGACGAGCACGAGCGTCAACACGAGTGCCGCCACCCCCACGAACAGCCACACGACCTGGCTGGCGGCGAGCTCGGGGTCGAGCCGGGTCACGAAGGCGAGCCCGAGCCCGGAGAGCACGAAGGCCGCCGGGAGCAGGCCCGGGTCGGCGGCCGGGGCGAAGCGCCGCACGGCGAGGTGCGCCACCACGAACGCCGCCAGCAGCGCGCCGGGCACCGCGAGCGAGAACCACGTGAACTCGCGGGCGAGCTGCGTATCGGCGAGCGCGAACACGAGCAGCACCGGCAAGGCGCCCGCGAGCAAGAGGAGCAGCTCTGTGGTTCGGCGCGATCTCATCGGCGGGCTAGGGCGTCGAGGACGGCTCGAACGAGCCGGTGGGTGCGGACAGCTCGAGGTAGTTGCGTGCGGCCGCGCGGGCCTCATCGACGCCGCCGTCGACCACGAGGCCCTCGGCCAGGCGCTTCTGCACGTTGAGGGGGAGGCGCTCGACGGCCGCGGCGTCCAGAAGGGTGGACTCGACCGGCCACTTGAGCGCGACGCCGGCGACCTCGCCGGGCACGCCGCGGTAGATGACCACGACGCCGTTCTCCTCGATCAGGTACGCCTTGGAGCGGGCGTAGGCGTAGACCCCGTAGCCGATTCCGCCGATGACGAGGGCCGCGACGAGCAGCCAGACCACCACCGAGATCCAGCCGCGGCCGGTGCCGGTGCCGCCGGTCGAGCGGCTGCCGGCGCGCGCGGAGTCCTCGATGTCGACGATGACGACGCTGATGTTGTCGTGGCCACCCGCCTCGTTGGCCGCATCGACGAGCGAGGTCGCGGCCATCTCGGGATCGCTGTAGGAGCCGAGGATCTCGCCGATGCGCGCGTCCTCGACCATGCCCGTCAGCCCGTCGCTGCACAACAGGAGGCGGTCGCCCGGCTCCGCGTCGATCTCGTAGGCGTCGGCGTACATGTTGGTGTCGGTTCCGAGCGCGCGGGTGATGACGCTGCGGTGCGGGTGGACCCGCGACTCCGCCTCGGTGATCTGGCCGCTGCGCACGAGGTCGGCGACCATCGAGTGGTCCTCGGTCAGCCGCTCGAGGAAGCCGTTGTGCATCAGGTACGCCCGCGAATCGCCCACCTGCGCGATCGCGATGGTGGGACCCTCGACGAGCGCAGCGGTGATGGTGGTGCCCATGCCCGAGCGGCCCACACCCTCCTTGGCGGCGCGGATGACCTCACGGTTGGCCGCACGCACGGCGCGGGCCAGGCCCTTGGAGTCGGCGTGCCGGGGTGCGTTGTCACGCAGGGTCTGGACCGCGATGGCGCTCGCGACCTCGCCGGCCTCGTGCCCCCCGAGCCCGTCGGCAACCGCGAACAGCGGCGGCTCGACGAGCACGGAGTCCTCGTTGTGCGTCCGGACGCGTCCGACCACCGAGAGGGACGCCCAGTTGGGACGTTGCTGCCGGGCGCTCATCCGCGGTCCACGGTGAGTCGCACGCCGCCGATGTCGATGATGTCGCCGGGGCGCAGGGCCTGGGGCGAGGTGACGCGGCGGTTGTTGAGGATGGTGCCGTTGGTGGAGCCCAGGTCCTCGAGGACCGCCTCGTTACCCTGGGGCGAGATGCGTGCGTGGCGGCCGGAGACGAAGTCATCGCCGATGACGATGTCGGCGCCCGGCGATCGGCCGATGACCACCGGGCCGTCGAGCGAGACCGTGATGCCGCGCAGCGCCTCGGGCCCCTGGGTGACGGTGAGCCGGAACGCACCCACGTGCTCGGCGCGCTTGCCCTTCACGAGCCCGATGCCCGCCTTCACCGATGCGAAGAGAAACAGGTAGAGCAGCGCGAGAAGCAGCAGACGCCCGGCGAACAGCGCGACGTCGATCACGCGCCTCAGCCCCTTGGCTCGTGGTAGATGAGCTCGCTGACGCCGACCGTGATGACGTCGCCGTCGATCAGGCGCGCCCGGGTGATGCGCTCGCCGTTGACGAGCGTGCCGTTGGTGGACCCGAGGTCGACCACGACCCAGCCCACGCCCTCGCGCTCCAGCGCGATGTGCTGGCGGCTGGCGTTGGTGTCGGCCAGGCAGATGTCGCAGGCCTTGAGGCGACCGACCACCACGCGTTCACCGGTCAGCGCGACGTCGTGGGCGACGCCGGGCACGGTCACCGTCGCGAGAGGGGCTCCGTCGGCGACGGGCGAGAACTCGTCGTTGGTGGAGTCGGCTGCGGCGGCCGCGAGCGCTGCCGCGCCGGCGAACGCGTCTTCGGCGTTGACGAGCGGCGAGGCGAACAGGAAGCCGGACTCGCCGGCGGCGAGTGCCGCGAGGCGGTCGGCCTCGTCGATGTCGTCGAGCGGGCCGGGCGCGTCGGCGGATGCCGGGGGTTGCTCGGGATCGAAGGTCTCGAACGACTCGTCGGCGCCGAGCTCGGCGAGGATCTCTTCGGGGGAGAGCAGCTCGCCGATGATCTCGAAGCGGCCGAGCCGCAGCTCGTCGTCGACGACGAAGCGGACGCGGGGGCGCGTCGCGAGCTCGTAGCGCTTCTCGCGCGCGTGGGCGAGCAGGTAGGTCTCGAGCTCGCCTGCCAGCGTGTCGGCGAAGCCGCCGAGCTGCTCGGCGTCGGCGGGCGAGAGGAGCACCGAGTACAGCGTGGGCGCGTAGACCTTGCCCACGCCGAGCTTCTTGCCCCGGTCCATCTCCTTGGCCGCCGCGCGCGCGAGCTCGGCGGGCTGCACGGGTGAGCGGAAGACGCCGGCGAAGACGCCCTCGACGGCTCGGGACACGCGGTCTTCGAAGTCGGAAAGGATGCTCACCTCTGCGGCCGTTCCTTCACTGAGAGTCCGGGTCTGCTAGCCCGACGGGCGGTCGTCGGCCTCCGAACGCGGGGGAGCGCCGAGCGCCACGACGAGCAGCATCAGTATAAGTGACGCGGCGGCACTCACCGCCAGTTCGCTCCCGTTCCAGCCGTCGGGCAGGCCCAGGGCGCCGGCGGCCAGGTGGGCGAGCAGGTACGAGCCGACCAGGCACGCGACGCCGCCGATGCTCCCGATGATGGCGCCGACCCGCGTCGCGCGCGAGCACATGACCGACATGATCAGCGCGGCGAGCGGCCAGCCGGCCAGCGCGACGTAGGTCGCGGGCGAGAGCACGAGCGCGCGGACGTTCTCGGCGGCCAGGCCCGCGTTCCACACGTCGAGCGCGTAGGGCGGCCACACCGCGAGGTACGGCACACCCTGCTGTGAGGCGGCCGACGCGAGCATCGTGAGCATGCCGCCGAGCAGGCCGGTGACGGCCGCGCGCGCGGGCGGCAGGGTGAAGCCGGCGATCAGCGGCTCGGAAAACGCGAGCCGCGCCATGCCGAGAACCGGCGCCGAGAGCGGCAGCACGGCCGACCCGGCGCTGCGGCGGGCGACCAACCACCACCATGCCGCGCCAAGCAGTCCCACGAGGACCGCGATCAGGTAGTTGCCTGCCGCGGCCAGCCCGGCGGCGAAGCACAGGAAGCCGAGGCCCACGCCGAGCGACGGCGCCAGTGCGCCCGCAAAGGCCACGAGCGCGATACCCGCGGCGTACGCGAGCGGCTCGAAGCCGAACGGGCGCAGCCCGGTCCACGCGAGCCAGCCGGCCTCAAGCGCCGCCACGGCCCGCAGCAGCCCGAGCCCGAGCGGGCCGGAGAGCCGGTCCCACAGCCCGATGGTGCCCAAGCCGTGGTCCTCGTCGCCGCCGGGCGCCTCGTCGGCGTAGGCGTCCACCAGCTCGGCGAGTGAGCGCTGTCCGGTCACGGCGTCGCCCAGGTGCGTGATGAGCGCGTCGGCGAACTCTCCGACGCCCGCATGGCGGTCCACTGGACGCGGCTGCAGCGCCGTGAGCAGCGCGTCATCGACCTCGGGGGCGAGGTCGGGTTCGTAGTGCGATGGTGGCGGCGGGTCGAGGCTCTCGAGGGTCTCCACGGCCGCCTCGGGCGTGTCTTGGGCGAAGGGGTTCTCGCCGGTGAGCGTCTCGTAGGCGAGCGCCGCCAAGGCCCACTCGTCCGTGCGCTCGGTGACGCGCCCGCCGGTGAGCTGCTCGAGCGGCATGTAGCCGAGGGTCCCGCCCCACGCCGGGCCGTGGCCGGCGAGCGTGGAGAGCGCCGCCAGCCCGAAGTCGGCGACCTTGGCGCGGCCGTCGCGGGTGACGAGCACGTTCTCCGGCTTGATGTCGAGGTGGAGCACGCCGTTGTCGTGGGCGAACTCGAGGGCCGAGGCGACGTCGTCGAAGACCGAGCTCGCCTCGTCGATCGTCAGGGGCCCATCGAGATCGTCGAGCAGGTCCGCGAGCGAGGCGCCGTCGACGAACTCCATCACGAGAAACGCCTCGTCCTCGTCGGTGTCGAAGTCGAAGACCGTGACGATGTTGGGGTGGTTCAGCATCGCGGCGGTGCGTGCCTCGGCGAGGCCCGGCGGCTTGTGCGGCACGCCGCGGGAGTCGAGCGGCAGCGCAAGGCGCTTGATCGCGACGCGGCGCTGCATGCGCGTGTCCCACGCAAGCACGACCGTGCCGAACCCGCCCTCGCCGAGTTCGGCGAGCGGGCGGTAGCGATCGAGGATGAGTTGCTGCTCCACGGGCCTCCCAGGCGCGGCTGCGGCGACGAGCGATGCGGTGCGCGCCATCCCGGATTCTATCGGAGTGCGGTGACAGGCGAGCGCTGACCCCGCGCAGGTGTTGACGACGGTCGTTCGACGCGCATATAGTTCGACAGTCGAACCATTTGTCGCCCGAAAGGACGTGACCGCCTCGTGGCGGAATCGAACACCATCTCCGACGAGCTCATCGACGAGTTCGACGGCACCATCATGATCCTGGGCCGCCTGTTCTCCTCGCGTCACGGCGAGGTGCGGTGCGAGGGTCAGATCACGATGCCGCAGATGCTGCTGTTGCGCGTGCTCGAGCACGAGGGCGCGCTGCGGATGAGCGACATCGCCTCCGTGATGGGCACCAAGCTGCCCGCCGCCTCGGCGCTGGTCGACGCGCTCGTGCAGCTCGGCTATGTCGAGCGCGACCACGACGCGGAGGACCGCCGCGTGACGCTTGCGTGCATCACCGACGGCGGACGCGCGGCACTGGTGACGGCGGAGAACGAGCGCCGCGACCACATGCGCCGCTACATGTCGGTCCTTTCCGAGGACGACGTGCGCACGATGACCCGGATCAATCTCAAGCTCATCGAGGCTATGACCTCGGAACGCGTGTAGATCCCCTACCGACGGAAGAGAGCACACCCTGATGGACCGCATCACACGCTTCTCACTCAAGAACCCGGCTGCGATCGTCATCATCGCGATTCTCGTGATGGTGGGCGGACTCTGGTCGGCCACGCAGCTCAAGAAGGAGGCCATGCCCGACGTCCAGATCCCGGTGGTCGTGACCCTCACCGTGTATCCGGGCGCCGCGCCGGCCGACGTCTACAACGACGTCACCGACCCGGTGGAGTCGGCGCTGCGCGGCGTCGCGGGCGTCAAGCGCGTCACCGGGCAGTCCGGCGACTCATACTCCGCGGTCGTCTCGGAGTTCAGCTTCTCGCAGGACATGGAGAAGGCCGAGGCCGACGTCAACAAGGCCCTGCAGACCGTCAAGCTGCCGGACAACGCGCTCGAGCCCAAGGTGAGCCGCATCGGGTTCAACAGCGCGCCGATCATGAACATCGCCATCGTCAGCAACAAGGGGCAGGGCCCGCAGCTCGCCTCCGACGTGCGCGAGACGGTCATCCCGGCGCTCAACGGCATCGAGGGCGTGGGCGAGGCCAAGCTGGCCGCCGACGCGCCGTCGCAGATCCGCATCGTCTTTGACGAGCAGGCGCTCAAGGACGAGGGCCTCACCGCGGACGCCGTCATCCAGCAGCTCAAGGCCGCGAACCTGTCGTTCCCGGTCGGCGCGGTCGACCTCGGCACGACGACCGAGCCGATCCGCGTGGGCGGCACCATCTCGAGCGTCGATGACATCGAGAACTTCACCGTCGCGGTCTACCCGAACCAGAACAAGATCATGGGCGAGGCCTTCGCCGGCATCGGCGAGGGCATGGGCGCGCTCGGCAAGGCGGTCGGCGGTCTGGCACAGGGCATGGGCCAGGGCTTCGGCCAGCTCGGAGCCGGCATCGGCCAGGTGGGCCAGGCGACCGGTCAGATCGGCATGCAGGCGGGCATGATCAGCGGCATCCAGCAGCTCCAGGGGTCGCTCGTCGACCTCAAGATCCAGAAGGCGCAGCTCCAGAGCGAGGTCGCTTCGGCGTCCGCCGCGCTGGACAAGGTCAACACCCAGATCGCCGCGACCGACCCGGCCGACCCGGCCTACGGCGGGCTCCAGGGTCAGAAGGCGGGCCTCGAGGGCGCGATCGCCGGCATGAACGCCGGAATCCAGCAGCTCGACACGCAGGCGATCAAGCCGATGGAGGCCGCGATCGCCGAGCTCCAGGGCAAGATCACCGCTTCGCAGAAGCAGCTCATGGCCCAGGCGGCCAAGGGCGGCTCCGGGGCCTCGTCGGGCGGTTCGAGCGGCGGGTCCAGCGGCGGCGCGATGCCGTCGTCCGGCGGCTCCGGCGGCGCGAGCCAGCCCGAGGTCGCGATCGGCGCGGTGCGTCTCGGTGACGTCGCGGTGGTCACGTACGGGCCGGCCGAGGGCGCCGTGGGCAGTCGCGCCAACGGCAAGCCGGCCGCGCTCATCGACATCGTCAAGACGCAGGACGCCAACACGGTCGACGTTTCCGAGCGCGTCACCGCCGAGCTCGACCGTCTGAAGAAGGACCTGCCGCGCGGCAGCGAAGTGATCGTCGCGTACGACTCCGCGCGCGGCATCAACGCCTCCGTCGACGGGATGATGCGCGAGGGGCTGCTCGGTGCGCTGTTCGCCGTCATCGTCATCCTGCTGTTCTTGCGCAACTGGCGGGCGACGTTGATCGCCACCGTCTCGATCCCGCTCTCGATCCTGATCGCGATGGTCATGCTGCGCTTCTCGGGCGTCACGCTCAACGTCATGACGCTCGGCGGCCTGACGGTGGCCATCGGACGCGTGGTCGACGACTCGATCGTCGTCATCGAGAACATCTTCCGGCACATCCAGCGCGGCGAGGCACGCACCCCCGAGCTCGTCCGCAACGCCACGCGCGAGGTCTCGGCCGCCATCACCTCCTCGACGCTGACCACCGTCGCGGTGTTCCTGCCGCTCGGCCTCGTCACCGGCATCATCGGCAAGATCTTCCAGCCGTTCGCCATCACGGTCGGCCTCGCGCTTCTCGCGTCGCTGCTCGTCGCGGTGACCGTGGTGCCGCTGCTCGCCAAGTGGATGCTGCTCAAGACGCCCGCGCACGAGGAGAAGGGCCCGTCCAAGGCCATCCTCTTCTACGACCGCGTGCTCGAGTGGTCGCTCGCACACCGCTGGGCCGTCATCGCCGGCGCGCTCGTGCTGCTCATCGCCTCGCTCTCGCTCGTCCCGCTCATCGGTACCGGCTTTGTTCCGGAGACCAAGGAGAAGTACGTCAACATCGAGGTCACCTACCCGCTCGGCACCAAGTCCACCGAGGTCGACAAGACCGTCCGCGAGGTCGAGAAGGTCGTCGCCTCCGAAAAGGACGTCGAGTTCTACCAGAGCAAGGTGGGCGGCTCCAACGACGTCGGTATGGGCGGCGACTCGGGCGGCCCCAACAAGGCCGTGACCTTCATCAAGCTGAACTCGGACGCCGACACCGAGAAGGTGCTCGCCGACCTCAAGCGCAAGTCGGCCAAGCTCGAGAACGAGGACGTCGCGATCGTGTTCCAGCGCGTCGACGCGAGCGGCTCGAACTCGCAGCTCGAAGTGATCGTCACCGGTCCGGACCTCGCGTCGATCCGTGAGGGCGCGAGCATCATCGAGAAGAAGCTCGCCGCCGCCAAGGGCCTGGAGAACGTGAGCTCGAACCTCGGCGAGAGCCGCCCGCAGGTCGTCGTCAACGTCAACCAGAGCCAGGCGGCCGACTACGGCATGAACGCGGCCATGGTCGCCGGCACGGTGCGCGGGTACGTGGCCGACCAGGAGGCGGGCAGCGTCAAGATCGACGGCCAGCCCACCGACATCGTCTACGCGATGAAGCTCTCGGACAAGGACCGCGCGGCCAAGATGGCCAAGCTCAAGCTCGCGACCGTGCTCGGCGACGAGGTCAAGATCGGCAAGCTCGCCACAGTCGTGGAGACCGGCACGCCGGTCGCCGTGCTCACGCGTGACGGCGAGGAGTACGCGTCGGTCAGCGGTCGCATCACCGAGCGCGACTCCGGCAGCGTCATCTCCGCGGTCAAGAAGCAGCTCGACACCGTCAAGCTGCCCGAGGGTGTCGCCTACGAGGTGGGTGGCGCGGCCGAGCAGATGAACGAGTCGTTCTCGCAGCTCGGTATGGCGATGCTGTTCGCAATCGGCGCGGTGTTCCTCGTCATGATCATCGCGTTCGGTGAGGCCACGGCGCCGCTGGCGATCCTGTTCTCGCTGCCGCTCGCGGTGGTCGGCGGCCTGTTCGGCCTGTTCATCATGGGCCTGCCGCTCGACATCCCGGCGATGATCGGTGCGCTCATGCTCATCGGTATCGTCGTGACCAACGCGATCGTGCTCGTCGATCGCGTGCAGCAGAAGCAGCGCCAGGGCTTCTCGCGCCACGACGCGCTGCTCGAGGCCGGCTCCACCCGCATGCGACCGATCCTCATGACCGCGGTCGCCACGATCATGGCGCTGCTCCCGCTCGCTTCGGGCTTTGCCGAGGGCGCGCTGATCAGCCAGTCGCTCGCCGTCATCGTCATCGGCGGTCTGACGACCTCCACGATGCTGACGCTGCTCGTCGTGCCGGTCGCTTACGACCTGCTCGAGGGCGGCAAGGAGCGCATCTTCGGTCACAAGACCGGCGCAGAGGAGATCGTGCCCGAGCAGGCATAGCGCGGCTGGACCATACTCACCCGCATTCCGAGAGGGGCGCCCGCGATGGGCGCCCCTTTGTCGTGTGTACGCGAGCGGTCGTGCCGGTCGCGAGTGCCCTGGGCTCCCCTCAGTACGGGAGCTTGCTCGCGATGTTGGCGAGCGTGATGCTCGAGATCGACTTGCTCCCGCCAAACACGAAGCAGCGCTTGGTCGACGTCTCGAACGTGCCAATCCACGTGCCCGTCTCCGGGGTCATGATCGCGCCGTCGGTCAGGATCAGCGCGCCGCCCCATCGGTACGGGACGTTCGAGCCCGCGGTGAGCGCATCGGGCAGCTTGGATGCGACGCACAGGTTCTCGCGGGTCAGCCAGCCCTCGGTCACGGCGTGGTTGGCGATGACGAGCGCGGTCGTGTAGCGCGTGTTTCCCGACCACCGCTGGGCCCCGAGCTTGCCCTTCACGGTGTCCGACACCGTCGCCGGGCCGCCGCCGATGATCGTGCGCGTGGGAGTGTAGCCATCGAGGAACGTCTGGGTCTGCGCCGGAACTGCCGTGGCGGACACGAGCGCTATGGGGTAGCCCTCCCGTGCCGAGATCGCCGAGAGTGCCAGCGCATCGAAGAACTTGGTGGAATCGGCCCCGTTGGCCACGAGAACCACGTCGCTGTTCAGGCCGCGTGAGGCGCGGATGCCCTTCACACGGTCGCCGATGGCGGCGGCCAGGTCGTAGCGCCCTCCCGTCGCGAGGATGCGGTCCTTGTCGAGCCCGCCGCCAACAGCGGCGCTCAGCTCGGTGAAGCGCGCGTCGGGCACGCTCGTGGTTCCGCCCACGATGTGGACCCCCACGCCGGGACCGTGCTGCTGCCTGATCTCGGCCACCGCCTGCTTGACCTCGGCGGGAACGCTCGTCGAGGAGACGAGGAACAGCGGGGCGTTGTACGCCCACACGAGTCCGGCCGCCGCGAGTGGATCGGCAGCGGCCCGGTCCTCACCGCTCGCGATGATGATGTCGTTGACGTTCTTCCACTCGGTGACGTTGTTGCGGTCGTTGTCGCTGTCGAACCCGAGCCGTGCGGCCTCGACGGCGGTGGAGTAGCGCGTGGAGCCGGCGATGCGGCGGGCGCGGTTGTGCTTCCACACCTTCACGTCATCCAGGTAGGCATGTCCGCCGGAGCCGCTCCCGTCGGTGCGTATGCCGAACATGAGTCCGACGGTCGGGTCGCCCATGTGATCGCTCAGGTCGATCGAGGAGCTCGCCCACGTACCCGTATCGCTGTAGTAGGCCGCCTGGACCGGCCACGAGTCTCCGGCCCACGAGATGAGGCGGTCCTGCCCACCGGACCACGCGGTGTGATACGAGAACTGCAGCTCGTAGTAGGCGCTGTCGCTCAGGTCGAGCGTCTCGATGAGTTGCAGGTAGGCGTCCTCGTTGTTGCCGTAGCCCGCGATGCCGGCGCTGTACGGCGCCGAAGTGTAGACCGGCTGCAGCCCCCAGTCCGCCGTCCCCATGTTGAAAACGCTCCAGTCCGCGAGATTCGGGATCGCGTTGGAGAACATGGGAAGGGGATAGGGTATCGGGATGATCGCCGGCGTCACAGACGACGACGGGCGGATCGGGGTCGTCGGTCCCCGGTATTCGTTGCCGGCCGACGTTGCGAGCGCCGTCGCGGTCACGGACAAGGCGACCACCAGCGCGACCGCGAAACACGCGGGTCGGAGCCTCCGGATGAATCCCTCACGCGTCATGACAACTCCCCCCAGATAGGCGGGAACCGCCCGCGCGTCGTCGGTGCGTATGGGAGTGTGGTGGGGCTGCCCCGCTGAGCCGAGTCTTCCGGTGTTGATATCCCCGCCGCGTCACGCTGCGCCATCGGCCGATGGTATGAATCCCCGACCAATCCGTTGAGGGGTTGAGGGGCATATACACCGAGACCGGCAGCTGCTGCTCGTCCGGTGAGGGGACAAA
>CAZCRB010000027.1:0-16615 GCA_964500985.1 uncultured Eubacteriales bacterium | reverse complement strand
CCCGTTGTACTGCGGTGAGCCAACGAACCTTTGGAGGACGACATGGCCGACGAGATGCGTAGCGCGATTCTCGCCACATTCGAGAACGAGGAGACCGCCAGCGGCTGGGTCAAGTACGCGCACGACAACGACCTGAAGGTGCTTGAGGGCATCGTGCTGCGCAAGGATCCCGAGACCGGCAAGGTCCACGAGCACCTCACCAACCTGCCGGGCATCGGCATCGGTGCCGGGGTCGGCGCCGCGATCGGGGCGGTCCTCGGCATCGTGTTCCCGCCGGTCATCATCGGCGAGGCGCTCGTGGGGGCCGCCGGCGTCGCGGTGGCCGGTGCCGCCGCCAGCGCGGGTGCCATCGCCCTCAAAGACGAGCTGATGACGCGCAACTCGTTCAAGGACGCGGCCGACGCGCTCGAGCCGGGGCAGTCCGCGCTCGTCGTCGTGATGGCGTCTGCGGATGCCGACGCCTTCGAGGCCGCCATCACCGACGCCGTGGGCATCTGGAAGGAAGAGCTGCCCGACACCGAGTAGCTACAGGCCCCGGGCCCCCGCATCCTTCATCGCGGCCGCGATCGCCGCGGCGGACGTCTGTGCCGTCGCGGTGGTCACGCCGGTCGCGCCGCTCATGAGCACGCGCATCTCGTCGGCGATGTCATCTTCGGCGACGACGACGAGCGCCGCCTCACCGCTGTCGAGCGCATCTCCGAGCACCTTGAGGTCGTGACGCGACAGGCCGCGCATAAGATGGCCCGCAACCGCACCGACGGCGCCGCCCGCGATCAGCCCCAGGCCGAGCATGGCCGGCGGGAACAGCAGCCCCACGACACCGGCGATGCCGGCACCGCTCCAGAACCCGAACACCTCGTTGGACTCGTACTTCTCCGATACGCGGACCGCGCCGTCAGCCGACCGCTCGACCACGGCGGCATCCCACGTCTGGTGGTAGTGCTCCGCGCGCTCGCTGCGGATCGTCTCGAAATCCTCCACCGCTCGCTGCGGCGATTCGTAGCAGCCGACCAGTACGGACAGGGTCTTCTCGTCAGGCATGGGGTTCTCCCGGATCGCATCGGCACGACGCTTCAGAGTGTTCCCGTAATCCGCCTGACGAGGCGCGCCACGGTTGGGTACCTTCACCGATACCTGTCACGAAAGGAGAACGCGATGAGCGATACCGACAAGGTCCTTGAGGTCATGAAAGCCGCGGGCGAACCGCTGTCCGCCGGTCAGATCGCGGAGCGCGGGGGCATCGACCGCAAGGCCGTCGACAAGGCCATGAACGAGCTCAAGAAGACCGAACGGATCGAGTCGCCCAAGCGCTGCTACTGGCAGCCCAAGGCGTAGGGTCCGACACGCCGCCCGGCGCCATCCGCAAGACGATGGTACGGATTCGGCCCCGGTCCCCTCACAGGGGTCGGGGCCGAACTGCTGCAGATCCACGATCGCCGGGCGGCGTGCACCGCGCCCGTCACCAATCCGGGAAGGACACGTCACCGTCCACGCCGACGCGTGCGACCACGTGCGTCCCGTCAGGAAGCGCGAAGCCGACCGCGTGCGCGGTCACCGAAGAGTGCATGCCGGCAAACGGCGAGCCGGGATCGAGCGCCGCATGCAGGGCGACCGCCTCTCGGGCTATCTCGGCGGCTTGGCGGTCATTCTGGTCGGAGACGCCCTGGGCCCTGCGGGCGAGCAGCTGCAGGTTTCCCTTCTCGAGCAGCTTCACGGTCCCGCCGTTGTTCACAAAGACCGTGGCCGCGTTGGCGTCGTTCGCGAGCAGGAGCTCGTGTCCGACGACGACGGGATGAGCGCGCGCGACCCTGCGCATCGTCGCGATCGCCTTGGCGGGCGCCGCGTAGCCGTGATCGGCGTTGCGCACCAGGCCGAACGGCGGCGACTTGAGCGCCTTGGCGGCACTCGCCTTGGCGGCGGCCTCCGCGGGCGCCTCCTCCGTGTACGGCATCACGCCGGCGGACTCGTTCATCCAGCCGTGCGCGACGTCTTGGCTACTCGTCTCCTGCACGGTGGCGGGCTCGGCGAACGCGAGCGCCGCAGCGAGGGCGAGCGCCAACAGCGCGGCCAGGGCCACGGCGAGCACAGCGCGGATGTACGGGTTCGTATCAGTGAGCCTCATGTCCAACACCCCCCTTCGTGCGGGGCGTGGCACGCGGACCCTCGGCAGGGGGCGACCGCAACACGCCCCTCTCGTCGCGGGCGGCGTTGCGGCCGGAACATGGGACGAGACCGGCACAGGGCCGGTCTCACCATTGACTCTCCGCTCGCAGGGTGACCGCGGTGAAGCGAGCGGTATCTTCGTCTCCCCAAGCGCGTCGTCCGCGCATACAAGGTATATACCCGCGGCCTATCAGGCCTCCGGGGCTTCAGGGACCGGCTGGGGAGCGCCGGGCGCGCATGCGGCCGAGCGTGCGCCTACTCGATCTCGACGTGCGCGCCGCTGCAGAACGGCGGGTTGGTCGTCAGGCCGCAGTTGCACACCGCGAGGGTGGCCGACTCGCCCACCTCGAAGGCGAGCGGCGAGATCCCGCTGCCGGTGTGCGAACCATCGCAGTACGGCACCGTGCGGGTCTTGCCGCACTGGCACCAGTAGTACGTCCCTTCGCCCATCTCTGTGACGAGCGGGTGGCTCTTGGCCTCATCGTTCTCGAACCGGGGCATGGCTCCTCCTCACGTACGGGTGCGACCACTCTTCCTTACCCACAGCGGCACGGCTGACCCTGCACGGCGGCGGAAGTCGCGCTACCCTGCTCGATGGGCCGAACGCGTCTCATGCCGGCCATCGCCCTTGGAGTGAGGAGCCCTGTTCATGAAGCATCGCGTCGCCTCGGCCCAAAACGTCAGCCGCATGTGCATGGTGTGCGGCGTCGAGAACACCTCGAGTCTTGGCGCGCGCTTCTTCGAGCTCGACGACGGCGAGCTGCTCGCGGTGTTTCGACCGCGCCCCGAGCACCAGAGCTACCCCGGGCGGCTTCACGGCGGCGTGGCGACCATGCTGCTCGACGAGGCGATCGGCCGCGCCATCAACCTGAGCGATCCCACGGCGTGGGGCGTCACCGTCGAGCTCAACGTCCGCTTCCGCAAGCCGGTGCCGCTCGACCGCGAGGTCCGCGCCCTGTGCCGGATCACCAAGGACTCGAGCCGCCTGTTCGAGGGCGCCGGCGCCATCCTGCTTCCCGACGGCACCCCGGCCGTCGAGGCCAGCGGCAAGTACATGCGCATGCCCATCGACCGCATCGCACCGGGCGACTTCGACGGCCAGTGGTTCCCCGATCCGCGCCCCCTGCCCCGCGAGTTCGACCTGTAGGCCCGAATCGTGAGAATCACGCCAGCGGCCCGCGCGGGTACAAGGACTAGGGGCGCGCAGGTTGCCGGATCGGCGCCCCGTTCGAGGGGAGGCCTTTACCGTGATGACCGACGAAGAGACCCGGGATGCCCAAGAGCGCGAGCCGGAGGGGACCGCGTCGTCAGGCGCACCCACACCGCCCACACCGCCCACGCCGCCACGGCCCAGCGACATAGCGAACCTCATGGAACGCGTGTTCCTCATGGGCATCGGCGCGGCATCGATCACGCGCGAGAAGATCGAGGAGTTCTCCGACGAGCTGGTCGAACGAGGACGCATCTCCCAAGGCGACGCCAAGAAGGTCGCCGACTGGATGTCCGAGCAGGCCGCCAAGCAGGCGAACGCCGTCGAGCGCACCATGCGCAGCGAGAGCGCCGTTGTCGTGAGCCAGACCGGCGCGGCGACCAAGAAGGACATCGACGGCCTTCAGGAGCAGATCGTCGAGCTCAAGGCGATGATCGCAAGCATGCGCGGCGGCGCTGAGCCCACGAACTAGGGGCGCTTCACCGTCCGGATCGGACGCACCGTCTGAGCATCGACTGCAACCTGTGGAGACGCGATGTCGAAGAACGCGCACGCCGCGCGCTATCGCGAGATCGTCCGCATCATGGCCGACGAGGGGTTCGGCTCGCTCGCCGATCAACTCGGGCTGACCAAGCTCGCGCCCCTGCGCGAGGCGGCCCGCAAGGTGTCGCCCCACGCCAACCTCGACATCCCCGTCGAGGTGCGGGCGCGGCTGACGCTCGAGCGGCTCGGCCCGACGTTCGTGAAGATCGGCCAGGCGGTCTCGACCCGTGCCGATCTGATCCCCCGCTCCTACGCGCGCGAGCTCACCAAGCTCCAGGACGAGGTCACACCCGAGCCGTTCGACGTCGTCGACGGCGTGATCCTCGCGGAGTTCGGCGTGCGCGCCGACGAGCTGTTCGCCTCGTTCGAGCACACCCCGCTCGCCGCCGCGTCGCTCGGTCAGGTCCACGCGGCCACATTGCCCGACGGGACGGCCGTCGCCGTCAAGGTCCAGCGGCCCGGCGTCCGCGAGCTGGTCGACGTGGACCTCGACATCCTCGCCAGCCACGCCGACCGCATCACGGACTACACCGAGTACGGCGAGCGCATCAACGCCTCCGCCATCGCCGAGGAGTTCGCCCGCGCGGTGCGCGACGAGCTCGACTACATCACGGAAGGCCGCAACGCCGAGCGGCTGCGCATCGCGTTCCGGGACGACGAGACGGTGTTCTTCCCGCGCGTCCACTGGGAGTACACCTCGCCGCGCGTGCTGACGATGGATCGCATCGAGGGTATCGCCCTGAACCACCCGGAGCAGCTCGAGGCCGCGGGCCTGAGCCGGCCCGAGATCGCGCGGCGCGGCATGTACGCCTACCTCACGCAGATCTTCGAGCTCGGCTTCTACCAGGCCGACCCGCATCCCGGAAACCTCTTCGCGCTGCCCGACGGACGCGTGGGGTTCACCGATTTCGGCCGCACCTGCACGCTCTCGTCGCGCAGCAGGGACCAGATCGCCGACCTGTTCCTCGCCATCATCGACCAGGACGACGTGCGCGCCGTCGACACCCTGCTCGACGCCTCCCGCAACCGCTCGGCCGACATCGACAAGCAGCAGCTGCAGATGGAGGTCTCCCGTCTCATCAACAAGTACTACAACGCCAAGCTCGGCGAGATCGAGGTCGGCGAGCTCTTCGCCGAGGTGCTGAACCTCACGCGCGTCAACGGGCTCGGACTGCCCTCCGACGTGGCGGTGCTGCTCTCGACCCTCGCCGTGCTCGAGGGCGTGGGCGCGCGACTCGATCCCGACTTCGACTTCGTCGAGGTGACGGCGCCGTTCGCGCGCCGCATCGTCAGCGAGCAGATGCTCCCGGAGAACCTGGGGCGCCAAGCGTTGCGCTCGCTGCGCAGCTCGATGAAGATCCTCGGCGCGCTGCCCGAGACGCTGCAGCGCTTCATGAGCGCCGCGTCGGCGGGCGAGTTCCGCGTGACGGTGCGGCCGGGCGGGCTCGACCCCGTCTTGAACCGGCTCGAAGCGGTGGCGAACAGGATCTCGTTCGCGGTGGTGATCGCGGCCTTCATCCTCGGCTTCTCGATACTGCTCTCGCGCACGCCCATACCCGAGGGATTCATGTGGTTCGCGCGTGTCGCGCTGGTCTTCGCAGCGGGTATCGGTGCGTGGTTCTTCCTGTCGATCTTCCTGAGCAGGTACGGGAAGCGGCACTGAGGGCGGCGGGCGCGAGCGGGGCGGGGACGGGCGCGGGCCGGATCGACTCAGGCGAGTGGCAGACGGACCTCGAAGGCGGTGCCGGAAGGCACGCTCGCGAGCGTGACCGAGCCGCCGGCCTGATCGACGGTCGCGCGCACGATCGCGAGCCCCAAACCGCTGCCGGGGTAGCTCGACACGTTGCGGGCGCGGTGGAACCGGTCGAACACCGCGTCGCGCTCGGCCTGCGGGATGCCGATGCCGGTGTCTGCCACGACCACCAGCGCGTCCTCGCCGTCTCGCCGCAGCCGCACGGTGAGCTCGCCGCCCTCGGGCGTGAACTTCACCGCGTTGTCGAGCAGGCTCTCGAGCACCGTCTGGATGGCGCCGGCGCCGGCGACGACGGTGAGCGGCTCGTCTTCGATCGCGACCTCGAGCGACAGCCCGGCGGCCTCTGCGCGCGAGGCGATCGCGTCCGCGGCCTGGCGCACGAGCGCCGCCAGCTCGACGCGGCCGGTCTCGCCCTGGCCCGCACGGGCCTCGATGCGCGAGAGGCGCAGGAGGTTGGCCGACAGCTCCTCGAGGCGGCGCGCCTGCCCGAGCGCCCGGTTCACGAGCCGGTGCTCGGCCTGAGACGTCGCCTCGGCGTCGGCAAGCTCGAGATCGGCCTGCAGCGCGGTGAGCGGCGTGCCGATCTCGTGGGCCGCGTCGGCGACGAATCGACGCAGCGTGGTGACGGTCGTCTCGGTGTTGGCCGCCATCTCGTTGAACGACTCGGCAAGGCGCACCGTCTCGTCGGCCCCGAGGGCCGGAGCCCGCACCGCCAAGTCGCCGGCGGCCATCCGGTCGGTCGCCTCGGTCAGCGCGACGATAGGCGCCGTGAGCCGCGACGAGAGCAGGTAGCCGCCCAGCGCGGCGAGCGCCACCGCCAGCGCCGCGGCGAGCGTCCAGCCCTGCGCCACGGCGCGGAGCACCTCGCGGCCGGACGCCGGCGCCTCCGAGATCACGATCCGCTCGCCGGTCGTCGAGACCGCCAGGGTCACCGAGCGGTCGGAGCGCGGGGCATCGGAGGGGGTGCCGCCAAAGATCCCCTCCCCGAGCGGCTGCGGAAGACGTTCTCGGCGCGGGCCGCGCTCTCCTCCCTCGCCATCGCGGGGGACGAGCGCACCGGGGTCGAGGTCGCGCGGGGAGCCCGAGTCCGCGATCGTCTCGCCGTCGGCGTCGACCACGCGCACGCGCGTCTGGGTGGACAGCGCCGAGAGCTGCGCCCACCGAACGAGCTGCGCGGCGTCGGCGGGCGGAGGGATGGCGACGACTTGCTCGGCGGCGGCGCGCAGGTACCTCTCCTCGGCGCGCGCGTAGTAGCCACCGAGCACCGCAAGCAGGATCACGCCGAGCAGCGCGGCGGTCAGCAGCGCGATGCCGGCGTAGGTGAACGCGAGCTGGTGGCGAAGCGATCGCGCCTTGCGCACGCCGGCCACCTAGATCGCCAACCGATAGCCGATGCCCGGCACCGTCAGGACGATCCGCGGGTTGCTCGGCTCCGCCTCGATCTTCTCGCGCAGGCGGCGGACGTGGACGCTCACGGTCTTGTCGTCGTAGTACTCGCCGTCGGCGCCCCACACGTTCTCGATCAGCTGCGTGCGCGAGAAGGCCTGGCCGGGGTGCTGCGCGAGGAACACGAGCAGGCGGAACTCCGTGGGCGTGAGGTTGACCTCGTGACCGCCGCGCACGACGGTCGCCCGCGTGCGGTCGATGACGAGATCGTCGACGTAGAGCACGTCGGCCTCGGCTGACGAGAGCTCGCCGTAGGCGCGGCGCAGCAGCGAACGGATGCGCGCGATGAGCTCGCGCAGGCGGTAGGGCTTGGTGAGGTAGTCGTCGGCGCCCATCTCGAGACCGAGCACCTTGTCGACCTCGTCGGACTGCACGGTCAGCATGAGGATCGGCTGCCGCAGGCCGAGCTGGCGGATCTGGCGGCAGAAGTCGAAACCGGAGCCGTCGGGAAGACGCACGTCGAGCACGATGAGCTGAGGCGCCCGGTCGCGGGCGTAGGCCACGCCGCCGGCACCGGTGTCTTCCCAGTGGACGTCGAAGCCCTCGCGGCCGATTCCCTCTACCAGGGCCTCGGCCACCGCCGGGTCGTCCTCGATGACGAGTATGCGCTGGGAGCGATCGCTCATGACTGGAGAGTAGCACTCGGCCGGTCGCTCCCCCACCCGGCGGAGCGACCGGCGACCGGGTGCTACTGGTTCCAGCCGGGGGCCGGGGCCGCCGGGGCTCCGGGCAGCGTCGCCGGCGCACTCGGCTGCGGCGCGCCCTGACCCGGCATCATGCCGCGGCCACCGGGGCCGCCACCGGGGCCGACGGGTCCACCACCGGGTCCGCCTCGGCCGTCGTCCTCGCGACCTTCGAGCTGGCCGCCGGGACCGCCGGGCGTGCGGCCGGGCCGTCCGTAGCCGTCCATGCCCTGCGGCCCGCCGAGCGGGCCGCGCCCTTGCGCCTGCACGAACTGGCCGCGGCCGGGCCCGCCCAGGTGGCTGCCCACCGCCACGCCGGCCGTGAAGATGCCGCCCGCCAGGAACAGGGCGGCCACGGCCACCCCGCCGGCGATGAGCCAGCGCCGGGTCGCAGACGACGCCGGAGCTGCGGAAGCCCCGGTCGGCTCTGCCGCGGGGGGCGCCACGGGCGTCGCGGGCGCAGGCACGGGCTCCGCGATCGGTTGCGTGATCTCGTTGGTCTCTGTCATCGCGTGACTTCCTTTTCGGTCAGGCACCGCCGCGCCGTTGCGGCCGAGTGCTCCGTTCGGTGCGGCCCTAACCGTCCGAGCCGCCTACCCCACTGTGCCGCGCCGTGTTTGCGGCAGGCCTGCGCGGCGGCTACGGGTCCGTAATCTCCGGCGATCCCCGGTTACGAGACCGTAGCCGCGCCGCAAACGCGCCCCAAGACCCGCGCGCCAGACTCGAGCGAAGCCGGCGACGCCCGCACGCTGACCGTCGCTGCGACAACCGAACCCTGACGGCAGGAGGCCGAAGATGACCGCACGAGAACGTCTCGTACTGGATGTGGGGCTGATGGGGGCGCTGCTGGTCGCGGCGAACCCCGCGATGACCGGGCTCGCACTGCACGAGTGGATCGGCATCGCCGCCATCGTGCCGCTGTTCGCACACCTCGTCGTGAACTGGGAGTGGACCGCGAGAACGGCCCGGACGTTCGTCGACAAGGCGCTCAACGCGTCGCGGGTCAACCTCGTGGTGGACGCGGCGCTGTTCGTGTCGACGGTCGCCGTGATGCTCTCCGGCGCGATGGTGTCGCGCGTCGCGCTCGGCGCGATCGGTCTGGCTACGACGCCGAGCGCGCTGTGGAGCGCCGTCCACTCGGTGTCTGCCGATGCGACGCTCGTGCTGCTGCTGACCCACTTCGCGCTGCACGCCGCCTGGTTCGCGCGTGTCGCCGGCAGATGGCTGGAACAAGACGACCGGCCCGCTCCCGCCGCCGCCCGCTGACGGCGCGCCGCCCAGGCACGTCACCGTCCGACCCATAGCTCACGACCCCTGGAGGAGACATGAAGCGCACGATCAAGAACACCGTCGCCGTACTCGTCATCACCGTCATGACCACGCTCGCCCTGTTCAGCGTGGTATCGCTGACCGGCCGCGTCGTCGGCTCCGGCTACGCTCAGACCGCGACCGGCACCGCGTACGCGACGAGCGACTACGCCGCCGCCACATCCTCATCGAGCGGCGGAACGCTCACCTGTCCGGCCACCGGCTGCACCGCGACCTCGTGCCACGCCACGGGCGGCGGCCGCCCCTAGCGCGGGCGGTAGCAGGCTATCGAGGCAGACACCGTCACCGGGAACGGCTCGGGCATCGTGGCGATCTCGGCAACGAGCGCGGCGGGCTCGACGTGGCGTGCGCTCGGACCCATCAGCACGAGCGATTCGAGCTCGGCGTGCGAGAGGTCCGCGACGGCTTCGTAGGTGCGGGCGGTCTCGAGTTCGAACAGGTCGCCGAGCTGCTCGTCGAGGCGTTCGGCCTTGCGGTCGTCGACGGTCAGCGGCGCGAGGCCACCGGCGAGCTCGCGCAGGTGCCGCTCGGTGGGCGTGACCACGAGCAGCGCACCAGCGGCGTCCAGGACTCGGCGGAACTCGGCGGCGTTGCGCGGCGAGAAGACGTCGAGCACGAGCGCGGCCGCACCGTCGCGCACCGGGAGCCGCTCCCACGTGTCGGCGACGACGGCACCGATCCGCTCGTGGGCGGACGCGGCGCGGCGCGCGGCGAACTTCGACACGTCGGCGGCGATGCCGCTGCGGGCTGTGAAGCGGTTCAGGACGGCGGCCAGGTAGTACCCGGTGCCCGCCCCCACATCCAGCACGCAGCCGGGCGTTGCCTCCGGCACCGCTGCGGCGGCGACCTCCGCGATCGCCTCGGCGAGTCCCGCGTAGTGGCCGGCGGCGAGGAACTCGGTGCGGGCCTGGACCATCGCGGCGGTATCGGCGGTGCCCGGGCTCGCATCGCCCGGCAGCAGGTTCACGTAGCCCTGACGCGCGACGTCGAACGAATGCCCCGCCGCGCAGCGCAGCGCCCGGTCGGCGAGCGTGACCTGCGCGCCACACAGCGGACAGGCGAGCTGGGCGACGACGTCGTGAAGGCTCATGGGCGACTCGCGATCATGGCGGGCATCCTCGGACGTGCGCTGGAGGCCGGGCGGACCGGCGCGATGATGGTCACCCTCTGATACAGGCCCCGGAGCGCCCCGTCAACGGCCGGTACGTGGCGCAGCGGCATCGTGCGACCGCCGCGCCACGCCCGGGCGCGACCTACTCGGTGGTGTCGTCGCCGTCCTCGATGGGGTCTCCCCCGATGAGGGCGTCGAGTCGGTACAACAGGACCGCGGCCCCCACGGCGAGCACGATGAACGCGGCGATGCCGAGCATCTGACCTGAAGTGAACATGCGAGATTCCTCTCGTCCAGGATCCGGAATGACGAATCGGCGGGACGGCTGCTGCCGCCCCGGCACTCGCCGCTCAGATCCTGAGAGGAACCTCGTGCGAACCGGCCGCGTGGGCGGTCACGGCCTCCACGGGCCGTCCGCCGCATGTCCCGCCGCCCGTCGTCGCACACCGATGCGGGTCGCGCCCGGCACCGTCCGCCGCCGAGGCGGGCCGAGACTGCGCCGACGCGCGGCCGGCCATGCTCAGAGGAGAAGCCGGGGTGCCCACGGTGCGAACGAGGTGGTCGGCGCGCCCGATGTGATCGACCCCGAAGTCGACCGGTTCAGCGCACAGGCCGCAGGCGACCAGGAGCGCCGCGCATGCGACGACCGCCACCCACCCGAACCGTGTAAGCGTTGACCTCATGACCCCAACCTAACACCTTCGCGCGTGGCGCTCCATCGCCGCGCACGATGGTCGCAGCTGCCCCCTTGTGATGCTTAGCCCCCTAATGGTTAGATACCTAACTATAATCTCGCTCCCCCACGAGAGGCGCCCATGCACGGACCACCCGGACATCCCAACCCGCTCCTCGACTCCGTCGACCCGGCCACGCGCGACGTCGTGGAGGCGCTGCGCGCGGTGATGGGCGGGTACCGGCGCCTCACGATGCGCATGCTCGCCGACCTCGACATCTCCCCCGCCCAGGCGGCATGCCTGCGTCAGCTCGCGACGCAGGACGGAGTGAGTCAGAGCGAGCTGGCCACGTCGCTGCACATCTCGCGGCCGAGCATCACCTCGGTGCTGCAGAAGATGGAGCGCGCCGGGCTGATCGAGCGCAGGACCGACGAGCTCGACCAGCGCATGACGCGCGTCTTCCTCACCGAGGCCGGACGTGCGGCGCTCGCCGGTTTTGGCGAGACGTTCTCGCGCGTGGCCGAGATGAGCGCCGGCTCGATGCCTGAGGCCGATCTCGCCGAGCTGACGCGGCTGCTGCGCAGTCTGGAAACCAACATCACCGGCGCACTCGAGACCCTCAGCGCCGAGAAGGCCCCAAACACGGGAACCGAGGACCGATGAAGAGACTCCTGCGCTTTCTCCGACCGTACACGTCACAGATCGCCCTGATCGTGGTGCTGCTCTTTGGGCAGGCGGTGCTGAACCTGTACCTGCCCACCCTCAACGCCGACATCATCGACAACGGCGTGTCCAAGGGCGACACCACCTACATCCTGCAGACCGGGGCGCTCATGCTGGGCGTCGCGCTCGTGCTCGGGGTGATCTCGATCATCTCGGTGTACTGGGCGTCGAAGACCTCGATGGGCTTTGGGCGCGACGTGCGCCGCGCGGTGTTCTCGAAGGTCGAGGGCTTCTCGCTGGCCGAGGTCAACGTGTTTGGGGCGCCGTCGCTGATCACGCGCACCACCAACGATGTCCAGCAGGTGCAGATGCTCGCGCTCATGGCGCTCAACGTGATGATCCTCGCGCCGATCACGGCCATCGGCGGCATCATCATGGCGATGCGGCAAGACGTGCAGCTCTCGGCGATCCTGATCGTCATCCTGCCGCTGATGGCGGCGCTGATCGGCTTCACGCTCAGCCGCGCGCTGCCGCTGTTCCGCCAGATGCAGTCGCGCATCGACCGGGTGAACCAGGTCACGCGGGAGAACCTCAGCGGCGTGCGGGTCATCCGGGCCTTTGTGCGCACCGGCTACGAGCAGGAGCGCTTTGACGAGGCGAACCTCGCGCTTACCGACACCTCGCTGCGGGTCAACTACATCTTCGCCGCGATGATCCCGGCGCTGATGGCCATCTTCAACCTCTCGACCGTCGCCATCATGTGGTTCGGCGCCGGCTTCGTCGCCGATGGCGCGATGCAGATCGGCGAGCTCACCGCGTTTCTGCAGTACGTCATGCAGATCCTCATGTCGGTGATGATGGCGGTCATCATGTTCGTGATGGTGCCGCGTGCCGCCGCGTCCGCGGAGCGCATCAACGCCGTGCTCGAGACCGAGCCCCAGATCGCCGATCCCGAGAGCCCCGTCACCGACCTGACCGTCACCGGCCACCTCGAGTTCCGCGACGTCGAGTTCCGCTATCCCGGCGCCGAGGACCCCGTGTTGTGCGGCGTGTCGTTCGAGGCCAGGCCCGGCGAGACGACCGCGATCGTGGGCAGCACCGGCAGCGGCAAGTCCACGCTCATCAACCTGATACCGCGCTTCTACGATGTCACCGGCGGCGCCGTTCTCGTCGACGGCGTCGACGTTCGCGCCATCACCCAGGAGCGGCTCTGGTCGCACATCGGCTTTGTGCCGCAGAAGGCGTTCCTGTTCTCGGGCACCATCGCGAGCAACCTGCGCTACGGGCGCACCGATGCGACCGACGAGGAGCTGTGGCACGCACTCAAGGTCGCGCAGGGCGCCGACTTCGTCGAGGAGATGCCCGAGCAGCTCGAGTCGCCCGTCACCCAGGGCGGCAGCAACCTGTCGGGCGGCCAGCGCCAGCGTCTCGCCATTGCCCGCGCCCTCGTGCGCCGCCCCGACATCTACGTCTTCGACGACAGCTTCTCCGCCCTCGACTTCATCACCGACCGGCGGCTGCGCACCGCCCTGAAGCGGGAGGTCGCCCGCGCCACGGTCCTGATCGTGGCCCAGCGCGTGAGCACGATCCTCAACGCCGACCGCATCGTGGTGCTCGACAAGGGCTCGGTGGTGGGCGTGGGCACGCACGATGAGCTGCTGGAGTCGTGCCCGACCTACCGCGAGATCGTCGAATCCCAGCTGACCGAGGAGGAGATCGCGTGAGCGAGAACAACGCCTCCCGCAACGACGCGCCCGCCCGGCCCGCCGGCGGTCCGGGCCGCGGCCCCGGAAGCGGCCCTCCGGGCATGAGCATGATGATGACGCCCGCGGCCAAGACCAAGGACTTCCGCGGGTCGCTCAAGCGCCTCGCCTCGTACCTCAAGCCGCACACGTTCAAGATCATCATCGTGCTGGTCCTGGCGACGGTCAGCGTCACCTTCAGCATCCTGGGCCCCAAGATCATGGCGCGGGCCACCAACCTGATCTTCGAGGGCGCGATCAGCGCCCAGCTCCCGGCCGGCATCACCCAGGAGCAGGCGATCGCGGGCCTCAAGGCGCAGGGCCAGGACCAGCTGGCCACCATGCTGTCGAGCATGACGCTGACCCCCGGCGAGGGCATCGACTTCGCCGCGGTGGGCCGCACGCTGGCGCTCGTGGCGCTCGTCTACCTTCTGAGCGCGCTGTTCGCGTGGCTCCAGCAGTACCTGATGGCCAACGTGGCGCAGCACACCGTCTACGGCCTGCGGCGCGCCGTGGACGAGAAGCTCGCGCGCCTGCCGCTCAAGTACTTCGACGGGCACGCGCGCGGCGACATCCTGAGCCGCGTCACCAACGACATCGACAACATCGCCAACACGCTGACCCAGAGCCTCACCCAGATCGTGACGTCGGTGCTGACCATCATCGGCGTGCTCGTCATGATGCTCACGATCAGCCCGCTGCTGACGGCGATCTCGCTCTTGGTGATCCCCGTGTCGATCGCCGTGACGCTGTTCATCGCCAAGCGCTCCCAGAAGCAGTTCGTCGCACAGTGGGACCGCACCGGGCGGCTCAACGGGCTCATCGAGGAGATGTACACGGGGCACAGCATCGTCAAAGTCTTTGGCCGCCAGCGTGAGACGGTCGATTCGTTCATGGAGGAGAACGAGGCGCTCTACGAGGCGAGCTTCAAGGCGCAGTTCATCTCCGGGACCATCCAGCCGGCGCTGAGCTTCCTGAACAACCTCAACTACGTGGGCATCGCCGTCATCGGTGGCCTCCAGGTGGCGCAGGGCACCATCTCGCTGGGCGACGTGCAAGCGTTCATCCAGTACTCGCGCCAGTTCACGCAGCCGATCGTCCAGACCGCGAGCATCGCCAACGTGCTGCAGTCCACGGTCGCCTCGGCCGAACGCGTCTTTGAGCTGCTCGACGAGGACGAGGAAAGCCCGGACACCACCGCCCCGCAGGTCATCGAACAGCCGCGCGGCCACGTGGTGCTCGAGGACATCTCGTTCCGCTACGAGCAGGACAAGCCGCTCATCGACGACCTGAGCCTCGAGGCCAAGCCCGGACAGACGATCGCGATCGTCGGACCCACCGGCGCGGGCAAGACGACGCTCGTGAACCTGCTGCTGCGCTTCTACGAGATCGACGCGGGCCGCATCGTCATCGACGGCGTGGACGTGCGCGACATGACCCGCGACCACCTGCGCCGCAACTTTGGGATGGTGCTCCAGGACACGTGGCTGTTCAGCGGCACCATCCGCGAGAATCTCGCCTACGGCAACGAGCACGCCACCGAGGAGCAGCTCCAGGCCGCCTCGGCAGCCGCGCACGTCGACCACTTCGTACGCACGCTGCCGGACGGCTACGACACCGAGATCAACGACGACGTCTCAAGCGTCAGCCAGGGCGAGAAGCAGCTGCTCACCATCGCGCGCGCCTTCCTCGCCGACCCGCCGATCCTGATCCTGGACGAGGCGACGAGCTCGGTCGACACCCGCACCGAGACGCTGATCCAAAAGGCGATGACCGAGCTGATGCAGAACCGCACGAGCTTTGTCATCGCGCATCGGCTCTCCACCATCCGGGGCGCCGACACGATCCTCGTGATGAACGAGGGCGCCATCGTCGAGCACGGCAGCCACGACGAACTGATGGCCGCCGGCGGGTTCTACCACGAGCTCTACAACAGCCAGTTCGTCGACGCGCTGGAAGAGGTTGGGTAAGGCGGCGAAGGTTGTTGAGGGCCAGCAGCAGACCGGGGAGTGGTAGCGTTAGCTCACCAGCACGTTGAGCATCCCGATGAGCCCCCAGAGACAGTGACCATCGCGTACACCTGTGGCACAGAACCGTGCACGGTATTCGATCGCTGATGCACGGAATTGCCAGAGTGATCCACAGAGCGGTGCACACGAAGCCGTAGTGCATTCCGCTCGCCGTCCATTCTTCACCTGAGCCGATGGACTCTAGCGCGTAGGGCTCGCTGGCAAGTCGGTTTGGTGCTCCGCCTCCCAACGCGCTCGCCTCTGTTGCTCCAGATATCGGATGTGAAGCGGCGTTCCTACGCCGATGATCGCTCCCGGCACGCACAGAATGAAGGCAGGGGTCCGCAGCGCCAGCGCCACGCCGGCGGAAATCACGCCGCCCACCGCAACAACCAATACCGGGATTCTCGACGGGCTGGATTGATGACGGTCCACCGCAAACGCCGCCATGCACGCGCCTAGGAGAATCAGCAACGGTAACGCCATAGAGTTCACGTCCTACGACCCTGGAGCTGGATGCGCACGTACATCAGACGAGGGCCGGAATCTCGCGCCCCTGCTCTTGGGATGCAATGCGCGCGACGTCAATCGCCCAGTCCTGCGCATGATAGACCGGACCGATGGTGATGTCCCGTTCAAGGGTCCCGATCGTGATGTGGTACGCATCAAAGACAATCGACTCGCGCACCGCGACAGAGATCTCGCGCACATCCTTCAGCTTCACGAGTTCGCACCAATCACCGTTGCCCTGGCACACGACGATCGCACCATCCGCGACCGCATAGCTGCGTCCCTCACGCGCCCGTTTGGCGAAACGCGCACCAATCGCGATCTCACCGAGCCCAATCACGCCCATGAGCCACGAGAGGTAGAAAGCGTCGCGGTTCGCCTGATCGTGCCACAGCATCGCAATGAACAGTGCAGAGAAGGCTAGGACTACCGTGCCGATCACCCAAAGGAACCATGCTGGTATCCACCACGCGACAGCCCGCTCCCGCACTTGAAGCTGGCGATCCCCCACTGCTCGAATCCCCATTGCCATTGACTCTGTGCTACTCATCAAAGCTCCTGGTCCGGTACTCCGGCCTGCCCTGCGGCAATCATCGGAACTATGTAACTTAGGTCCATCGATCCACCAAGGGCACTGGCGCTGGCCGCGACCGCAGTCATGCCCGCCCTCCCGGCCCGCCCAAGGGTGTGTTGCGGCGGTCCTCAGAACTCAGAGCCTGCCGCCAGAGCGGGGGTACCTCAAACCCAGCCAGATCATGAGGCGCCACTCAAGTGGAGTG
>CAZCRB010000026.1:0-16650 GCA_964500985.1 uncultured Eubacteriales bacterium | reverse complement strand
ACTGCTGGTACGCGAACTTGGCGAGGACGTTGACGCTCGGCATGAACTCGTCGAAGAAGTCGACGATCTCGACTTCCACCTGGTCCGCGTGGTGTGCACGGTAGTAACGCAGTATCGCCTCGGCGGCGGAGCGATGGCCGCCGCCAAAGGACGCGGAGAAGACCAGTATGCGGCGCTTGTGACCGCGACGCTGCGGCATCAGACAGCACCTGCGCGATGCTTCGTGAGCCTGACGAGGGTTCCGCCCGCGTCGGACCCTGCGAACTCGACACGGTCCATCAACGCCTGCATGAACATGACGCCTCGCCCGCTCGGCGCATACAGGTCACCGCTCAGCGTGTGGACGCCGTCGAACCCCTGCCCGGTATCCGAGACCTCGAGAACGACACGGTCCTCGTAGGCGATCACGCACACGTCGACCGAGGCATCGGGGTCATCGGGCGGCGACCCGTGCCGCACCGCATTGGCGAGCGCCTCACCCAGCGCGACCTTGACATCGAAACGAGCGGACTCCGGGAACCCAAGAGGTTCGAGCGTCTCGATGACGCGCTCGCGAACCGCGCCGAGCTCTTCGACGCGAGCAGGGAAGCTGATGTCTTGGCGCCACAGCGGTTCGGACTCCTCGTCGCGCAGCTCAAGTCCCTCGAGCGCTGCGGTCACCGACGATGACATCGCCACCGACGCGGCCACCGTCATGAGGCCCGACAGCTCGAGGATGCGCCCGACATCTCGGTTCGCGCCCGCCAGGACCAGACGCCCACCCACGGGGCGGAGCCGATGGTCGAGCCACACGAGCAGCCCGAGCGCGGAACTGTCGGCGTAGGCGACGTCACTCAGATCGAGCACGACGTTGCCGCAACCGCCCTCAAGCGCGATGTCGAGGCTGTTCCGCAACTCCGGGACCACGGCGACGTCTATGTCACCGGCGAGCCTGACCACGCAGGCGCGCGGCCCGAGCTCACGCGTTATGTCGAACTGGGTAGTCACGCTTGTGCTTCCTCACTTGTTGGGAGCTTCACGCCGCCGTCCGCGCCGAAGGACACGGCAAGGATGGCAACGTCGTCACGCAGCCCGCCGCTTACGAACCCGCGCACCGCGGAAAGCAGCCTGCGCGGCAACACACCGGCGTCCGCCTCATCGGCGAGGATCTCCGCGATCCTGTCGTCACCAAAGAAGGTAGTACCCTTTCTCGCCTCGGTGACGCCGTCGGTGTAGAGCAGGACCGTATCACCGGGCTCGATCCGGATACTGCCGGAATCGTATTCTACCTGCGCAAACGCGCCGAGCAGCGGACCGGTGACGCCCAGTTGCACGACCTCGCCGTCGGTCCTGCGCAGCAATGCGGGCGGATGCCCGCCGTCTGCCCACGCGAGGATACCCGACGTGGGACAGTATCGTCCCGCCCACAGGGTGAAGATGTCACTGGGGTCGCCGGCCTCAGAGGTCATGCGGTTGATCTCGCCGACCACGCTCGCCGGCGGCTCGCCCGCGGCGACGAGCCCCTTGAGCGCGTACTTGATCATCGACGTCTTGGTGGCGGCGTGGATGCCCTTGCCGCACACGTCGCCGATCGCGATCCAGATCGCGCCGTCGCGAGCCCGGAACAGGTCGTAGTAGTCGCCGCCGATGTCGGCTTCGTTTCCCGCAGGCGCATAGACCGCCGACGCCGAGACACCCTCGATCTCTGGCAGCTCATCAGGAAGGATCGACTGCTGGAGCACGGTCGCCACCTCGTGCTCGCGGCTGTAGAGACGCGCGGTGTCGATAGCCAGCGCCGCCTGCGCAGCGAATGTCTGCAGGACACTGAGGTCCTCGTCGGTGAACGCGCCGGGTTGGCCGGAGAAGACCATCAGGACGCCGATAGGCCTGCCGCGCGCGAGCAGCGGAACCGCCAGTAAGGAGCGGAGGTTCTGTGCGGCGGCCGCGCCCGCGACCCCCTCCATCCCGGCGTGCAGGTCGTGGATCGCCACCGGCTCGCGCGTGGCGAAGACGTGACCGGGAAGGTCCTCGCCGGGCAGGACCTCCAGGTGAAGGACACCGGGCGGCACTTGGCCCCGGGCCATCGAGGTCGCGAGCGTGCCGGTACGCGCGTCGTGGCCGAGGAGCGCCACGGCATCGGCCGAGAGGATCTTCTGCACGACATCGAGCACGCGGTTGAGTACGACATTGACCTGCAGGGACGAGCCGACGGCCTGGCTGATCCTGAAGATGGTCTCGAGGTTCGCGGCCCGGGCCAATGCGCGTTCGTAGAAGTACGCGTTGTCGAGCGCAAGCGCGATCTCATCAGCGAGGCCTTCTGCGATCGACCGCATCTCGCGGTCCACCCCTTCGTCGGTCAACGCGATCGCCAGAACGCCGCCGTGATCGGTTTGCAGACCGATGGGCACGATGAAGAGCGTCTCGGCCGCCGCTGACTCGAGCACCTCGTCCACGAGTGCGTTCTCGCCGAGCGGCACGACCATAGCCTCGCCGCCCGAGCCCTCGGCGAGCACCGCCAGCGCCGCACCGAGAACCGCGGTGTCCAGCCTTCCCTCCGGAACCGGGGGCAACCCGAGCATCGCGCGGTCGACGAGCGCGATCCATGCGCCTGACGCGCGAAACAGATCGCGGACGATGGCCTCGACGCCGTTGAGCGCCTCCTCGATGCCCCGCGGGCGGGCGAGCTGCTCTGCGGCCGCCCGGAGCGCCTCGGCGATCTTGCGCGACTCGCTCTCCTCCTCGAACAGCCGGGAGTTCTGAACGGCGACCGCCGCCTGGGCGGAGAACGTGCGCACCATCTCCAGCTCGGCCTCTGAGGGTTGGGCGCCGTCGTCGCGCAGGACTGCGACGACACCGAGTGCATCGCGACCGGCGACAAGAGGTGCCAGCATCACCGAGCGGTGACGGCCCCTGATGCCCGGAAGCTCGCGCTGAAGATCGGCCTCGGTACCCGAGTAGGTCTTCGGGTCGTGGCCCTCGAGCGACTGGGTCAACCAGCCCGGTGTCCGCCCATCGACCGACTCGGCCCTGGCGAGGTCGGATCCGCGGGTCCTCGCGACGGCGAGCCCCCCTTCGTCGTCGCGCAGATACACCGCCGTAGCCCCGGGACCGACGATGTGCCCCATGCTCGACAAGATGCCGTCGAGCACCTGGTCGAGGCGCGATGCGCTGGCAAGCAGCTGCGAGAGGTCGTGGAGCGCGTTGAGCCGAAGGGCCACCGCGTTGAATGCCTCGGCAACCTGCCCGATCTCGTCGCCGCCCTCGGTCGCGATGGGCTTGACGTAGGACCCGGCTGCTGCCGCGCGCGCTGCGCGTTCGAGGTCTCGCAGCGGGCGCACCAACCGTGAGGACAGCGACCACGAGACGCCGATGGCGACGACTCCGCCCAGGAGCAGCACGACCGCCGACGGCGTGATCGCGCGTATCACGTCCGGCAGCTCCGTCCCGATCGGCTGGACGATCGCCACCCTCCAGCCGAGCACCGCCATGTCGTCGTAGGTTCCCTCAAGAAGCTTGTTCGCCGACGACCGGACGCGCACCGTGCCGGATGAACTTCCCGCCGGACCCCACACGCCGGTCTCGAGTCTCAGCGGCTGATTCTCGCCTGCGGCCGCGACCACTCGCCCGGAGTCGAGGACGACAACGGACTGGGCGCGGGAGTCGCGTACCGCTTGGAGGACGACGCGCTTGAGGAACGCGGTGTCGAGTCGCGTGAGTACCACACGAACGCCCCCGGCGCCCACGGCGGTGCGGGTGTCCCAGAGCGCCCACTCGCCGCCGGAGGTGACATTGGCCACATAGCCGGAGTTGCCTGCCAGCGCCTTGCGGAAAACCGGTGCGATGGTGGCCGGCGCCACTGGTGCTGTGCCCGACGCGGTCGCCGATGCGAGCATGTTGCCCGAACGGTCGAACACCGCGCAGGCGACGAGGTGGCCGCCGCTCTGATCCACCGCCGCAGCGGTCACCGAAGCGAGCTGCGAGCGGTCCGAGGACGCGACCTGGGCCACGGTGTTGCGCGTGACCACGTCAGCGGTGCTCAGGCGCTGCTCGACCCGGTCCTCGACCATCTGGATCTTCGCCTGACTGTTGGCGACGACCTTCTCCTGAGCGAGCCGAGAGACGCTTGCGAACGACGCAAAACCAAGCGCCAGCACCGTGACGACGCCGATGAGCAGCGTCGCACGCACGATGCGCGCAGCCAGTCCTCCAGATGTCCGCCGCTCGGGTGCCATAGTCCTCGATGGGTGCTCGGTACCGCGGCCAGAAATCAACCCCCACCCATCGTACTCCACACGGGCCCGGCCACTCCAATACCGAGGCCTCCGCTCCGGCTGTGGATCAACGCCGGCTACAACCCGACAGGCAGCAGACCGTTGAGCCAGGCCGCCAGCGTATCAAGCGTGCCCGTGATGACAAGGACCCCCATGACGATCAGGATGCCGCCGGCGATCCGGTTGATCGTCTTCGCGTGCTTGGACAACGCACGCAGCCCGCCGGCAAGACGCCCGAACAGCAGTCCGACGAGGATGAACGGCACCGCCAATCCCGCCGCGTAGGCAAGCAGCAGCGCCACACCGGAACCTACTTGGCTCAAACGGCTCGCCATCACCAAGATGCCGCCCAGCACCGGGCCGGCACACGAACCCAAGGCGAACGGAAACAGCAGACCGAGCACGAACGAGGCCCCCCGCCCGAACGAACGCGCCCGTGCAGGATCGACCGAGACGCTGAGTGCAGCCGGGATCCGGACGACTCCGACCATCAACAGACCGAGCGCAACGAGAATCACTCCCGTGACCGTCTCCAGCTGGGACCGATACTCGTTGAGGAACGATCCCAGGACCGTCGCGCTCGCTCCCAGCGCGACGAACACGACCGTGAAGCCCGCCACGAAGAGAAGGATCGGCGCGAGGATCTCGCCCGTACTGCGGTCTTTGGCCGACATCTCCGACAGCGACAGGCCAGTCATGAAGGACAAGTAGCCCGGAATGAGCGGCAGGACGCACGGCGAGAGGAAAGAGACCATGCCGGCAACGAACGCCGTCAGCAAACCGATCTGGCCGGTCATATCACTTCCTCACGCACCGCGGGACAGGACGGGGACGGCATGCGCCGTTGAGCGTCACTATACCCCATGGGGTATATGGCAGCAAGCTCAGCGGGCGACGACCACTCCGGACACCGTACCCAAGGCGCACGTGAACGTGTAGACACCGGGCGCGAGCGCAGGCAGCTCGACCGTCCGCGATCCCCCGCTCAGATCCGCGGCGACGCCGAGCCGTTCGAAGCGAACCGACGTTGCGCAGCCGGTGCCCCGGCTGAAGGTGATCGTGACCGGCACCCCTGCCCTGACGGCCAGCCGGTTCGGCGAGAACCCACCGGAAGACACGTCGACGGACACACGCTGAACGGCGCCGTCTCGGGAAGCGTCAACCCCGGCGGTGAGCACGGGGGCGAACGCGGTACGACCGGTGAGATGCGCCAGGTCGGCGCGCGACTCAAAACCTGAGACGGTTCGGGTCCCGAGGCCGTGCGCTATCGCCCACGCGAACATGACGAGCACCACGAGTGCCGAGACGAGTCCGACCGCGATGTAGCGAAACGGGAGCGCGCGCCGCGACGGTGCGAGGTTGTCGGCGCAGGCGGTCACCTGATGATCACGCCTCGAGCTCGGTCTCGTAGCCCGCACCACGGATGGCCGACATGATGTCCTCGATGTTCACGGCACCGTCGTCGTAGGTCACCACGGTCAACCCGGTGGCGTGGTCGGTCTTGACCGCATCGATGCCGTCGAGTTCACCGACGGTCATGTCGATCAACATCGAACACGAGCTGCAGTGCATGCCGCTGGACTTGAGACGCGTGGTGACAAGGGCCATGGGATCGCTCCAAACGGTCGAAGGCAAACGAGGCTCGGCATGCGAAGTGCGAGGCGCATGCCAACGGACTCCCTATTCAAACACATTGAAGAACGCTGAATCGTCAGCAGGAGCGGTGGTGCTCGAGGTCCTCGCCGCAGTGCGGGCAGAGCCTCCACGCATCGGCGACGCGCTCGCCGCAAGCCGGGCAGTCGCGAAGCACCAGAGAGCCGTCCCCGGGCGCATCCTCATCGGAGGCGCGACCGGTGAGCAACAGCCACGCTACCGCTCCGGTGGACAGGCCCGCGATGATCGGAACCGTCCAGCCGATCCCGTTGGCCGCAGTGCAGCGGCTGAAGCCCTCGCCGGCATTGATGACCACCAGCGCACCGAGAAGGAGGAGCGCCGATGCTGCACCGCCGACGGCAGCCAATGCCACTCGCATGAGAGGTGCGCGACTCACAGGGCTACTCCAAGACCTCACGGACACAAACCTGACGATGGCCCGTGAAGTGCAAGCGATGTGCCAGAGAACCTAGAGTCCCAGTCTCTGCATGCGCGCCTCGAGCGTCTTGGCCGTGAGTCCCAGAAGCTTCGCCGCCTTGGGAACGCTGCCGCCCGCCCGGTCCAGTGCCTGCCGCACGAGATCGAGCTCGACCTCCTCCAGGGACACACCGTCCTCGGGGAGCACGAACCCAGTGACCGGGCGATCGATCGGCGACACGCCGGCGCGCACCTCGGTCGGCAGGTCCTCGACCCCGATCTCGTCGCCGTGCGAGAGGATCACGATACGCTCGATGGTGTTCTCGAGCTCGCGGATGTTCCCCGGCCAGGGATACGTCGCCAGCGCCTTCATCGCGTCGGGCGAGATGCTCTTGGTACCCGCCTTGAACTTCTCGAGGAAATGCGCCGTGAGGAGGGGTACGTCGCTCAGACGCTGCCTCAGCGGGGGCAGGGTCACGGGCACCACGTTCAGCCGGTAGAACAGGTCCTCGCGGAACTCCCCGTCGGCGATGAGTTGCTGCAGATCGCGGTTGGTCGCCGCCACCACGCGCACGTCCACCTCGATCGAGCGCGTGCCGCCAAGACGCTCGAAACGCCGCTCCTGGAGCACGCGCAGCAGCTTGACCTGGGTCGCCGGCGAGATGTCGCCGATCTCGTCGAGGAACAGGGTGCCGCCGTTCGCCATCTCGAAACGGCCGGGCTTGGCCGTCACGGCACCGGTGAAGGCGCCCTTCTCGTAGCCGAACAGCTCGCTTTCGAGCAGGGTCTCGGGCAGAGCCCCCGCCGACACCGAGACGAAGGGCTTGGCGGCCCGCTCCGAGAGATTGTGGATCGCGCGGGCGATGAGCTCCTTGCCTGTGCCGGACTCGCCGTAGATCATGACGGTCGCCGTCGTCGCGGCGACCTTGCGTACCGTCTCGAGGGTCTGGAGCATGCCGGGGTCCGAGGCCACGATGCCCTCGACGTCGTACTCCCGGTCGATCTCCTCGCGCAGCCGCTCGACCTCGGCAGCCAGATCGCGGTACTGCATCGCCTTGTCGATGGCGAGCTTGAGCTCCTCGAGGTCGAAGGGCTTGGTGAGGTACTCGCTCGCCCCCGCCCTCATCGCCTCGACCGCCTGCGCCACGTTGCCGTGCGCGGTCAGCATGATGACCGGGAAGCGGTATCCCTTGGCCCTGAGTTTCTTGAGCACCTCCATGCCGTCGGGCTCAGGCATGCGGTGATCGAGGATCATGACGTCGGGCTCCTGCTCGGCGATCGAGGCGAGTGCCTCTTTGCCGTCGGCGGCCTCGGAGATCTCGAAGCCCTCGCCCGACAGCGCTTGGCCGAGCACCCAGCGCATGTTCTTCTCATCATCGGCAATGAGTATCCGCTTCACCATCGGTCCTCTTCCTAGTCGTCGAGCGCCGCCGGCAGTGAGACCGTGAACGTGGTCCCGCCGGGCCCGCTGTCTACCTCGATATGCCCGTCATGCTCGTCGATGATGCGGTGCACGATGGTCAAACCGAGCCCCGTGCCTTCCGCACGCTTGGTGAAGAAGGGGTCGAACACCTTGGGCAGGTCATCGGCGCAGATGCCCGGACCGTCGTCACTGACGCGGACCTGTACGTAGTCACCGTCGGAGCGGGTCGCGATCGTGATCACGCCGCCTGACTCCCCCATGGCCTGGACCGCATTGGTCACCAGGTTGAGGAACACCTGCTTGAGCTGATCGGGGTCGCCCAGCACGGGGGGCAGGTCGGCGGCCAGGTCGAGCGCGATGTCGACGTTGGACTGTGTCGCGAATCGACCCGTGAACAAGGTGATGTCCTCGAGAACACCGTTGAGGTCCGTGTGGACTATCGTCGGCTTGCTGGGGCGCCCAAAGTCGAGCAGCGCCTTGATCACCTTGTCGAGCCGGTCGATCTCCTGTTTGATGACCTCGGCCGCCTGTTGGATGCGGACAGGGTCGCATTGCGCATCCTCGAGAAGCTGCACGCTCGCCCTGATGACACCGAGCGGATTGCGCACCTCGTGGGCGACGCCGGCAGTGAGTTCGCCCATCGCGGCCAGTCGGTCGGCGCGGATGAGCTGGTCGGTCAGGGCCCGGATGTCGGACACGTCCTCGAGCGTGACGACCGCACCGAGCACGGTGCCACCGACCGCCCGCATACGCGACGTGGAGGACTGCACGTGCACGACCCTGCCCGAACGGGTGGTCAGGCTCGACTCGCGCAGCGCCATCGGCATGCGGCCGGACAGCACCTTGGCCACGTCTCCCGCGATGCCGCCGTCGTCACGGAACAGCAACGAGATGGGTTTGGGAACCATCTCGAACTCCGACATCCCCAGCATGCGCTCGGCCGCCGGGTTCGCCGTGGCTATCGAGCTGTCCGGGCCGACCGTCAGCACGCCGGAGGTGATCGACCGCAGGATCGAGGACGTGTAGTCCTGCACGTTGATGAGCTGGATCGCGCGCTCCTCCAGCTTGCGGTACGCCTCCTCGAGTTGCATCGAGACCTGGCGGACCTCGCGCGTCCGGCGCTCCTCGATATCGCGCACCGCGCCGAACAGCAGCCCCGCGGCGAAGTACGAGACGATCTCGACCCAGTTGTCGAACCCGACCCCGAACGGCAGATTCAGTGAGAGTTGAGCGTGTATGGCGAAGGGGATCGCCGCCGCGGTCGCAGCAAGCAGGCCGCCCCGCTTTCCAAAGACCCAGGCGGCATAGATGATCGGCACGTAGTAGAGCTGGCGGTAGAGGTAGTGCAGCGGGATGCTGCCCGCCGAGACGTTCGTGAACAGGTGCAGCACCGAGATCAGCAGCAGCATCACGACGATCGCCGCCACCGCTCGCGCATCCTTGGAGCGATCGTCAGCCAGCGACCCCCCGGGCTCCGAGTTCGTCGGCGGGGTGGGAATCCCGACCCGCTCGGTCATCGGCGGCGCCTCGCCCAGCTCGGCTCGATACCAAGCTCCTCGCGATACTTCGCCACCGTACGCCGAGCGACGGTCACTCCCTCGTCGGACAAGAGCTCGGCGAGCCGCTGGTCGGAGAGCGGCTTGGTGATGTCCTCCTCGCGCACGAGGTCGCGCAAGCGCTGCTTGATGGTCGTGGCCGCGACGTCCATGCCCTGTGCGGTACGGTAGCCGCCGCTGAAGAAGTGCTTGAGCTCGAACAGGCCGTAGGGCGTGGCCATGTACTTGCCGGTCACGCCACGCGACACCGTGGAGAGGTGGACACCGATCTCCACCGCCACATCCTCGAGCCTCAGTGGCCGCAAGGGGCCCTTGCCGTCCTCGAAGAAGTCGCGCTGCACCTCGAGGATGATCTCGGTGATGCGGCTGACGGTGTCTTTGCGGCGGTCGACGTTCTTGATGAAGCTCTCCGCCGAACGGATCTTGTCCTTGAGGTAGCGGCGCGTCTCGTCGTCGGCGGTCGACCCGCTTCTGAGCATGGACCGGTAGCGCGGCGACACGCGCAACGTCGGCAAAGCTTCGTTGTTCGGGATGATCAGCCAGTCTTCGTCGAACCGGCGCAACGTGACGTCGGGGACGATGTAGCCCGGCGACGGACCCGGGGAGAACGCTCCCGCCGGGCGGGGGTTCAGCTCCCTGAGGATCTCGACGAGGCGGCGCACCTCTGCCTCGTCGACCCTCAGCGCACGCGCCACCTTGCGGTAGTGGTTCGCCCCGATGTCGTCTATGTGGTCACGAACGATGCGCTCGAGCAGCGGCTCGTCGAGATTGAGCGAGCGCATCTGGATGAGGAGCGCCTCGGGCAGGTCCCGCGCGCCGACGCCGGGCGGGTCGAGCTGCTGGACCGCGGCCAGCCCGCGCGCCGCGTCGTCCTCGGACACCTGCGCGAGCGCCGCGATCTCACTGAGCGACCCGACGAAGAACCCGTCGGTATCGAGCGAACCGATCACCGCGCGGGCGGCGTGATCCACGGACTCGTCCAGGTCGAACAGCCCGAGCTGTTCCATGAGGTAGTCGTCGAAGGACTGGATGCCGCCGACGAACTCATCGGTGTTGGCTTGCTCGACGTTGGGATCGCGCGGCGCGACCGGCTCCATGGAGTCGAGATCGTCGTACATCTCGAGCCACTCGTCCCACGAGCGCTCGTCCTCCGCGGGTTCTTCGACACGCTCTTCGCCCTCGACCGGCTCGCTGTCGGTCTCGTCGACCTCGAGTACGGGATTCTCGAGCATCTCGACTTCGATGAGTTGCTGGAGCTCCGCGATCGGCATGGCCAGGATGTTGAGCCCCTGGTAGACCTGGGGCGAAAGGGTGACCTTCTGGCGCAAGTCGGGGCGCTGCTGAAGTTCCATCTCGCCTCCCCGGTACCGCAGGGGTCGCCTCGGAGGTGCGACCCTCTGCAAAAGTTATACCACTACTGGGAGTCTTTCCCTGCCCTCCGACACGAAACCCCCATAAATGAAATCGTGCGTCCCGGCTACTCGGGAGGCGGCAGGACCGGCGCCGGCTCGCGCTCGGGCAGCTGCACCACGGCGATCGCCGCGACCACCAGCAGTCCGCCGAGAAGTTGGGTCGTCGTGAGCGACTCTCCGAACAGCAGATAAGCCCCTATCCCCGCGAGCACCGGCTCAACCGTCGAGGTCACCGTGGCGTTCGTCGGCGGGATCAGGTGCAGCGCCGCCAGGAACGCACCGAACGGCACGACCGTGCTCACGACGGCCATGAACAGCACCGCCGCCGCGGTCGAGCCGTTGGCGAACAGGCCGAGAACCGCCTGCGGGCCGAGGACGACGAGCCAGAACGCCGCGGCGAACCCGAGCCCGTAAACCAGAGTGGTGTAGGGACTGAAACGCCGGGCCGCCACGCTGCCCATCAGCGAATAGAACGCGAAGAACACCGCCGAGGCGAGCCCCCACGCCACGCCCGCGGGCGAGACCACCAGGCCCTCGCCCCCCAACGCGCCAACGACGAGCGCACAGCCGGTGATCGAAAGCGCCACCCCGACCGGGAGCGACCAGGTGAACTTGTGCCCGAGGAACAACACGCTGACGACGAGCACGAGAACCGGCGCGAGATACTCGAGCAGGATCGCCGTGGCGACGTTGGTGAGCGACAGGGTCTTGAAGTAGGTGAAGTGGACCGCCGCCAGCCCCACCACGCCAAAGACGGCGAGGAACACGAGGTCCTTGCGCACGTTGGCGAGCTTGAGGTCCGCTCGCCGGAACAACGCCAGATAGACGGCGAGGATCAGGAACGCGGACAGTGCGCGACCACCCGAGAGCACCGTCGGCTCGACCACGATTCCCAGCGGCGGCACCGGCCACGACGCCGTGGCCGCCGACGGTTCGGTGAAGAGCCACTTGGCGGTCAGGCCGCCGGTCGCCCAACAGGCGGCCGCGAGGAGCGCGAGCCCGTAGCCTTTGAGCCGCTTGGATCCATCAGGCGAGCCCTGCATCGATCTCCTCAACCGTCTTGGCCGCCTGATACTCGTCGTATGGCTCCAGATGGACGATCACGTCAACGACCTGCTCAAAGCGCTCGGCGACACGTCGCTCGACGTCCTCGGCTATCCGATGTCCGTCGGCGACGGTTCGCGTCTCATCGACCTGAACGTGAAGGTCGACGTAGACCTCCGCCTCCGAACCGCGCGTGCGGATGCTGTGGCACCCCAGAACGCCGGGCGACTGCAAGACGACGTCGCAGATCTCCTGCGGCTCGATGCGCGCGCTGTCTGAGAACGTGGCGCTCGCATGCCGGAAAACTCCCCACGCGGTGTAGACGATGGCACCCGCAACCAGCAAAGCCACGATGGGGTCCGCTTGCTGAAAGCCGAGCTTCACCAGAACAAGCGAGACGACGACCCCCAGGCTGACGAGGATGTCGGATGCGGTATGGCTGGCATCGGCGACAAGGATCGAGCTGTTGAGCTTGTGGCCGACCCGTCGCTCCCACGTCGTGATGAAGACGTTGACGCACAGCGTCACGAGCATGATCGCGAACGAGGTCGAATCGACGGTGGTGGGCTGACCGGTCCCGGTGAGCTGTGCGATCGCGCTCGAACCCACGCGGTAGGCGGCGAACACGAGCATGCCGGCGATGGCCGCCGAGGCGTACGTCTCGTACTTGCCGTGCCCGTAGGGATGGTCCCTGTCGACGGGTCGTGCAGCCATCGACATCCCGACCAGCCCCACGACGTTGCTGGCACCGTCGAACAGCGAGTGGAACCCGTCGGCCTGCATCGCGGCGGAATGGGTCACGGTGCCCCACGCGAGCTTCGCCACCGCGACGGCGAGGTTGAGGAACAGGATGATCCAGAGCACCCGGCGGATGCTCGCCGCGCGACCGGCCAGCGCCGGGTCGTCCGCGGGCCTGCGATAGCCCATCCCTGCTCCCCTCGTTGTCTCGGATACCCCTAGGGGGTATAATGGGCTGACGGTAACTCCACCACGGTAGCAGATAGGCGGCAACGCGATGACCGACCCGACGCCCATCCCCGTCCTCGTCGACGACGACGCGGAGCGCACCAAGATACTCAACCGGCTCAAGCGTCTCGAGGGGCAGATCCGCGGGCTCCAGTCGATGATCGAGACCGGGCAGGAGTGCGACGCCGTGCTGACCCAGGTCATGGCCGCGAAGTCCGCGCTCAACCAGGTCGGCCTGCACATCGTCGGTCACGCCATGAAGCGGTGCCTCATAGACGACGAGGCCGCCACGCGCGACGAGCTCATCGACGAGGCGATCAAGGTGTTCCTGAAGTACTCGTCCTGCGTGAAGTAGGCGGCGTCGAGCCTGCGGGTCCAAACTTCCGGCACCACAGAAACGTGAAGGGGCCCTCCAGGGGCCCCTTTCTTCGTCCGCATGCCGGCATGGGCAGCCGTCCGCGGTGCAGGGCGACACCATCGCGTCGGGCCACTGCGTGACCGCGGCTGGGTCGAGACTACAGGCTGAGCTCCTTGGCAAGGGCGTCCGCCCCGCGCGCCCCCACCACCTGCGCGCTCATCTCACCGCCCACGAACTTGGCGATGGTCGGGATGCTCATGACGCCGTAGCGAACGGCGAGGTCGCGATTGTCGTCAATGTTGACCTTCACGAACTTGACCGTGTCGCCCATCTTCACGGCGAGTTTGTCGATCTCAGGTCCGACCATGCGGCACGGCCCGCACCACGGCGCCCAGAAGTCCACGACGACGGGCACCTCTGAGGAGGCGACCTCGGCGTCCCACGTGTTCACGGTCACGTCGATAGCGTTGCTCATGCGAGCCTCTCCTTCTTGTCGGCTGACTACACCGACTGTATACCCCATAGGGTATTTGCCGTCAATTCCCTCAGCAGTGACGTTGTACCCCGCACAACGAGTATCATCGTCGCCGGAGGGGAGTTCATGGAACCTATCTCGGTCAGCTGGATCGTGCTGGTCGTCGGGGCGCTCGTGTTCGGGGCCGCCACGGCGGGCCTGCTCGTGGTGCCCAGGAACAGCGAGATCCCGGTCGGCCTGCTCGCGGCGCTCGGCATGGCCGCAGCCGTCACGGCGTTCACGGCCATCGGCGCGGACTACGGCCGTCTCGATGCGGTGCTCTACGCGTTCGCCTTCCTGCTCGGGGCCGCCGGCGGCGGATACGCTCTGGTCTCGTCACTGCTCTACCGTCTTGCACGCGACGAGAAGGCCGAAGCGCCCTCGATCCCCGAGGAGGCGGCGCCGGGTGCGGCGCTGATCGTTGTGGGGTGCGTGGAACCCGGACAGTACACCCCCGGCACCACCGCCGCGATGCTCCAGTCCCTCGTGGACGAGGACCTGCTCGATGCCTCTGTCGGAACGCTCCCCTTCTTCTTCTTCGCGCAGAAGGCACGTTACCGCGCCGTCGGCGGGCAGAGTCCGGCGATCAGCCAGCTCTCGGCACTCGCCGAACGCCTCGAGGGCGCCGTGCCGGACTCCGGTTTCGCCTCCGTGGACTGGGCGACCTGCCAGGGCGAGCGAGCGCTTCACCACCGCGTCGCGGCGGCGGCACAGGCCGGATTCCGCCGCATCGTGGTCGCGTCGGTGGCTGCTGCCGACTCGCTTTCCGTGGACGGCGCCCGCGCGTTGACCGATGCGCTGCGCCTCTCGAACGCCGGCGTGAGCGTGGTCCACACCCCGGCACTCGGCGATTCGGAGCGACTCGTCGCCATGCTGGTCGGGCGCGCGCTCGACGCGTCGGACGCGCTCGATGCCACCGGGGTGGTGTTGGTGGGTCAGGCGCAACCGGAGGAGCGCTCACGCCGCAACCCCGGGTTCGATGAGGGCGAGACCGCGTTTCTCAGCCGCGTTCGGATGCAGCTGCTGGAGCGCGGGATACCCGAGCGCAACGTGCGCATCGCGTGGGCGGACTGGCGCGAGCCGGACGTCACGTCGTCGGTGCGCCACCTCGCCGCGCTCGGATGCAAGCGCGTGGTGGTCGTGCCGGCGACCTTCGCCTTCGACACGATCACGACCCGGCTCGATCTCGAGATAGCCGTGCGCCAAGCGCGCGTCGACGAGAGAGTTCTGGTCGTGAGCCTGCCGGCATGGCGCGATGACGACGCGGTCGTCGAGGAGCTGCGGGCGCGGGCCGTGCGTGCGCTGGACTGATCGGGTGCGACCGCCCGGCTACTTGGCCTTGCAGCGCTCCCAGTTCCACGACTGCATGCGGCGGATGCGGGGGTACTGCACGCAGTAGCGCCACGCCACGGAAAGACCCTGCCGGCCCGCCTCGGCGCGCGTCTCGAGGTTGTCGATCGAGCGCCGCAGGTCCTCGGGGGTGGTGCCCCGAAACACCGTATAGCCCTTGCCCACGGCCTTGAGGACGTGCGCGTCGCTTCCGCCGGTGGCGGCGATGCCCTGGCCGCCCGCGAACGTCTTCGCCGCGAGCCGGTTGGCATAGATCAGGTAGGGCGAGGAGTTGTAGACCTCGAGGGCCTTGAACGCGAGTTCGTCGAGCGCCCGACCCACGCTGTTGAGCCCGAAGGGACCGAACGCCCGGTTCGCGAACGGGTGCGCGAGAACGGCGATGCCGTCCTGCTCCTCGATGGCACGGATGGTGTCGGCTGCGCTCATGCCCGCGGGAACCGCGGTCTTGAGGAAGAGCCCGAGGATGTGACCCTCGCGCGACGAGACCTCTTCGCCGACGATGACCTCGAAGTCGTAGAGCTCCGAGAGCGACTGCGCGAACAGCGCGCCGTCGATGGTGTTGTGGTCGGTGATCGCGATGATGCGGAGATCGGTGTGGTGCTGGACGTACTCCATGATGTCTTGGATGCGCGCAAGCCCATCGCTGTGGTCCGAATGGATATGCAGATCGGCCTTGCTCCACACTTCAGCAGTCATCACGCCGGGTTTCGTCCCCTCTTTGGCGGACCGTGGGTCCGGGTCGAGTCTCCCCGAGACGAGCAAGCTGCGAGCCAAACCGAGCGCTCTCGCACCCCATCTATCGGCGCACCGCGACGGGGATGCAAGCGTTGACCGCCGAACGGCGGGCTGACGAAGCCAGGCGGACACGAATCTCGACTAGCGGGCGCCGGCCCACGACTTGAGGCGGGCGACCCCCTCTTCGAGCCGGTCGAACGCGGTGGCGTAGCTGAACCGCAAGAAGCCCTCACCGCCGGCTCCGAAGTCGATACCGGGTGCGCAGGCCACCCCCGCCTCCTCGAGAAGGCGTCGCGACAGCGCGAGCGAGTCGGACCCCCAGCAGGTGGCGTCGGCGAACACGTAGAAGGCTCCACAGGGCTCGCAGTCGATGCGCAGCCCGATCTCCCGCAGGGCGGGAACCAGGTAGCGCCGGCGCTCGTCGTAGAGCTCCCGCATCCGCGCCACGTCGCCCTGCGCTTGCGTGAGGGCGACGACGCCCGCCTGCTGGACGAACGCGTTGGCCGCGAGGAAGAAGTTCTGTTGGATCTTCTCAGCGGGACGCACGAATTCGCGGGGTGCGATGAGGTAGCCGAGTCGCCAGCCGGTCATCGCGTACGCCTTGGAGAAGCCGTTGAGCACGAAGGCGCGGTCGGTGAACTCGAGGATCGAGCGCTCGCGACCGCAGAACGTCAGTCCGTGATAGATCTCGTCGCTGGCGATGTGGACACCCGTGTCCTCGGCGACCTCGGCGAGCATCCGGAGGTCGTCGTCGCCGAGGACCGCGCCGGTCGGATTGCTCGGCGAGGTGATCATGATCGCCTTGGTGCGCGGGCCGATCGCGGCCTCGAGGTCCTCTCGGCGGTAGCGGAATCCGTCTTCGGCACGGACGCGGACCATGCGGGGCACGCCGCCGAGGAAGTTCACGTAGTTGGGGTACGCGGGGTAGCAGGGGTCGGGCATCACGACCTCGTCGCCGGGATCGAGCAGCGC
>CAZCRB010000025.1:14041-17140 GCA_964500985.1 uncultured Eubacteriales bacterium | reverse complement strand
ACGTAGCTGTGGCCCGTGATCCAGCCGATGTCGGCGGTGCAGAAGAAGACGTCCTCGTCGTGCATGTCGAAGGTGTACTTGGTCGTCATCGTCGCGTAGAGCAGGTAGCCCGCGCTCGTGTGGACGACACCCTTGGGCTTGCCGGTGGATCCTGAGGTGTAGAGGATGAACAGCGGGTCCTCGGCGTCCACCCACTCGATGTCGCAGTGCTTCTGGATATCGGCGGCGCGGACTTCCTCGTGGTACCAGAAGTCACGGCCCGGCTCCATGTCGACGCGGTTCTGCGTGCGCGACACGACGATGACGCTCTCGATGGACGGACACTCGTGCAGCGCCTCGTCGGCCATCGCCTTGAGCGGCACCATGCGCCCGCCACGAACACCCTCGTCGGCGGTGATCAACATCTTACAGGCCGAGTCCTGGATGCGGTCGCGCAGCGACTGCGAGGAGAACCCGCCGAAGATGATCGAGTGGATCGCGCCGATGCGGGCGCAGGCGAGCATCGCTACGGGGAGCTCGGGGATCATCGGGAGGTAGATGGCCACGCGATCGCCCTTGCGCACACCGTGCTTCTTGAGGACGTTGGCGAAACGGCACACCTTGTAGTAGAGCGACTGGTACGTGTAGACCTTGCTGCGGCCCTCGTCGGACTCCCAGATCAGCGCGGCCTTGTTGCGGCGCCACGTGGTCAGGTGGCGATCGAGGCAGTTGTACGCGACGTTGGTCTTGCCGCCCTGGAACCACTTGGTCTCGGGAACGGACCAGTCGTACTCAAGAACCTTGTCCCACGGCTTGTGCCAGTACAGGTACTCCTCGGCCTGCTCCGCCCAGAACTTCTCCGGGTCGGCGATCGAGCGGTCGTACATCTCCCGATACTGGTCCATGTCCTTGATCCACGCGCGCTCAGACACCCACGCGGGCGGGTTGATGACCTGGGATTCGCCGGCCAACGACTCGATGGCGTTGTGGTCCTCAGTCATTCCGTCCTCCTTCAATCGGCGACTACTGCCTGGGGCCGCGCGTTGCGGATGGTTGCGGCGCCCCCTCGAACACGTGAACTGACACCCCAAAGGGCGTGGTGCGATTCTACGGGTGCATTCCCGCAGGACAGCACCCAGAACGGGTGGGCGGCGCGCCAGAATCGGTCAACGGCACCACGGCGATGCCGACGGCTGATAACCTGCCAAGCATTAAGAAGGCTGTTTGTAACAAATGTTGCACAACGCGATTCCGTGCGGTATCGTCGCACCGTTGACAGATTTCCCTTCCCCTCAATACGTGCCGCTTCCGGGGGATCCGGACGGCGCAACCGGCAAGGGCCCATGACGACCGGCATCGTCAAGGAACGGTCTCCAGGCAGACCGTTACGCCCGCAGAGACTCAGGGGTAATGAGCGGGGGAAGGATTGAGGAAGCCCTGGCCCGAAGGCCGGGGCTTCCGACTTTTCCGGCCCGACTCCCCCGTCCGCACCGCCAGGCGTCAGTACGGCTCCAATGCCGTCGCAGCCATCAGCGCGCGCGCGAACGCCGGGTCCGAGGCGAGGTCGACGTGAATCGCAGCGCGCGCCGCCTTCTCGGCGCCGCACACCGCTTCCGGGTCGAACGCGAGCGCCAGCGCGCCGTCGAGCGACGAGTTGCCGACGATCTCGACCACCTCGGCCGCCCGCCGCGGCACGATCCCCAGGTCCACGAGGTCCCGAACGTCGAGCGCGCCGCCAAAAGCGCCCGCGACGTAGAGCCTGTCGAGCGATCCGGCCTCCACGTGCGCGGCGGCGAGTACCGACTCGACCGCTGCGCGCACCGCCCCCTTCGCGAGCTGGAGCGTGCGCACGTCGAGCTGGTCGACCGTCAGGCAGTCCGCGCCATCTGACACCGAGAAGCACACGACCCCTGCGCTGTCGACGCCGAACCGCTGCGCAAGAGGCCCGTCCGCGACGAGCAGGCCGTCCGACCTGAGATGGCCCAGCCGCAGCAAAAGGGCGAGGACCGACAGGAGCCCCGCCCCGGAGAGCGCGACCGGGGGCTCATCGTCGATCGTGGCGATCTCCAGCCCATCGCCCACCAGCCGCACTGCGCTGACCGCCCCGGGCGCAGCGACGCTGCCGCACCGGATGCCCGACCCTTCGAAGGCCGGCCCCGCCGCCGCCGATGCGGCCCAGAGTCGGCCGCTCGCCTCCAGCACCACCTCGGCGTTCGTCCCCAGGTCGAGCAGCAGACGCGGCCGACCCGCAGCGGCGATACCGGTCGCAAGCATGCCTGCAAGGACGTCGCCCCCGACGAAACCCCCGATGGCAGGAACGATCAGGACCTCCGCATCGTCCGCAAGCTCGCAGCGCAGCAACGACTGCGCAGGGAGCTCAAAGGTGTGCTGCGGCAGATCGAAGGGATACGACGCCAGGCCCGTGACCTCGGCGCCGACGAGAAGTGCCGACATCGCCGTGTTGCCGGCGATCACCAGCCGGGATATCGCCCGCGTGTCCGCGGTCACCGATCGCAATGCCGTGAGCACCGAGCCCTGGGCGGCCTGCGTAAGCTGTGAGGAACCCCCTGCCAGCGCCGCCGACACCCGCGTCAGGATGTCAGCGCCAAAGCTGCGTTGCGCGTTGGGCACCGCCGCGCGACCCAGCTCACGGCCGGTGGCCGGATCGAGGACGGCGGCCACGACGGTGGTCGTGCCCAGGTCCACCGCGGCGAAGAGCCGTGGCGCCGTCACCCCCACCGCGGGTGGCGTTCTGCTCCCGCCGATCACCGGTCGCAGCGTCACGGGTCCCTCGATGCGGGCCCTGCAGGCCAAACGGATCTCCGCCGGGGCCCTTGAGAGTCCGATCCGCTCTTCCCTGTCAGGTTCGGCGAGCGCGCCGTCGAGCACGCGCACCCCACACGCGCCGCACACGCCGCGGCCCCCGCACGGTGCCGCGATGGGCACGCCGGCGCGCAGGGCGGCGTCGAGAACCGTGGTGCCGGCATCCACCCACACCACGCAGCCCGAGGGCTCGAACCTGACCGGGATCGGGCTCATCTACTCGTCGAGGAAGGTGACCATGCCGTGGGCCATCTCGCGACCGCCCATGACGTGAACGTGCAGGTGCCCGACGGTCTG
>CAZCRB010000025.1:0-13941 GCA_964500985.1 uncultured Eubacteriales bacterium | reverse complement strand
CGTGGGCCATCTCGCGACCGCCCATGACGTGAACGTGCAGGTGCCCGACGGTCTGGTTGGCGTCCGGCCCGCTGTTCACGATCGTGCGGTAGCCGGTCGAGTCCACGCCCTTGATCCGGGCGACCTCGCCGACCGCAGCGAACACCGCGGACAACACCTCTGCAGGAACGTCATCGCTCAGGTTCGCGTAGTGGGCCTTGGGGATCACGAGCGTGTGCACCGGCGCCTGCGGCGTGATGTCGTCGAAGGCAAGCACGTCTGCGGTCTCGTAGACCGCCTTTGCGGGGATCTCGCCGGCCGCGATCGCACAGAAGATGCACTCGCTCACTGCTCGCTCCCCTCGTCGGTCTCATCGGCGGTCAAGGCTTCCGCCTCCAGCTCGCCGATGAGCACGGTCACCTTCTGCTGCGCATCGGTCAGCTTGGCCTGCAGTGACCGGAGCAGTGCGACGCCGCGCTCGTATCGCTCGAGGCTGTCCTCGAGCTCGAGCCGGCCGCTCTCGAGCTCGGCCACGACGGTCTCGAGCTCGGCGAGGGCCGCGCCGAAGGACTGATCGGACCCGGTGTCGAGGGTGGTTGAATCGTCCATCTCTATGCCTCCTTGTGGGTGGTGCCGACCGTGCAGGCGATCGTGCCGTCCGACACCCGGACGCCGATACGGTCGCCGGGGCTCACTTGTTCGATGCTCCTCACGACCCGGCGGCCGTCCGCCGAGAACGTGGCCGAGTAGCCGCGGGCGAGAATGGCGAGCGGCGAGAGGTCCTCGAGTCGCGCCGCGGCCAGCGTGACCGACGCGGCGGCAGGGTCGAGAAGGTGCGGGCCGAGGGCCGAAAGTCGCTCCCGCGCACGCTGAAGCGACTGGGCGTCGCGCCGGACCCGTTCGGGGATCGCGCGCGCCAGCCTCAGCCGCGCCGCGTCGACGGCCTGTGCCGGTGCACCAAGCAGCGCCCACGGGTCACGAAACGCCGGCCGCTCCGCAAGTCGCTGCACGCGATGCGCGGCGCCCTGCACGCGTCCCTGCAGCGCGCGCCCGAGCAGGCGACGCTCGCGGACGATCGCCGCCTCGAGCTCTCCCAGCGACGGCGCGCACGCCTCGGCGGCCGCGGTGGGCGTGGAGGCGCGGACATCGGCGACCATGTCAGCGATCGAGTTATCGGGCTCGTGCCCGATGCCGGTCACGACCGGGATGGGGCTCGCCGCGACGGCGCGGGCGATACGCTCGTCGTTGAACGGCATCAGGTCCTCGTACGAGCCCCCGCCGCGAACGAGCAGTATGACGTCGGGACGGGCCGCTGCCGCCGCCCGGAGGCCGTCTACGATCTCGACCGCGGCGCCTTCGCCCTCGACCGCGACCCCGGCGACCAGCACCTCTGCGAGCGGGTAGCGCCGCCGCAGCGTGCGAAGCACGTCGTGGATCGCCTTGCCGCGCGGCGACGTGACCACCGCGATGCGTTCGGGGAAGCGCGGCAGTGACCGCTTGCGCTCCGGACGCATCAGCCCCTCGGCTTCAAGCCGCCGCGCGAGCTCGGCGACGCGAAGCCTGAGGTTGCCCTCTCCCGCAGGTGCGAGTCGCCGCACCGTGAACTGCATCCGCCCCTTCTGCACGTACGCGGAGAACGACCCGGTCAGCTCGACCAGCATGCCGCACCGCAACGTCACCCCGCTCGCGGCGTAGTCGTCACGCCACATGAGGCACGGCATCGACGCGCTGCCGTCGCAGACGGTGAAGTACGCGGCCTTGTAGCCGGGTTTGTCGTTGAACTCCGACACCTCGCCGACGACGCGAACGCGCACGGTCTCAAGCGCGGACTTCGCGCGCGCCATGGCTTCGGTGACTGAGAGAGCTCTGTCTTCGATGTCGCACCCCTTCCCTGTGCCCGATTCTATCAGCGACCGATGACAAGCGAGCGGCAGGGCCGTGGCCTCGCCGCTCGCTCAGGCACGTGAGTGCGTGGGTTCAGGCTCAGTCGCGTCGCCCGAGCCCGATGAAGTACAGCAGCTGCATCACCGCGATGAGCGCGCCGGCGACGTAGGTGAGCGCCGCCGCCGTCAGTACCTGCTTGGCCCCCTCGGTCTGCTGAGCAGCCATGACGCCTGAGGACTCGAGCGAGGCGAGCGCGCGCCGGGACGCGTCGAACTCCACGGGCAGCGTGACGACCTGGAAGAGCACCGCCGCGGCATAGAACGCGATGCCGACCCAGACCAGCCCGAACGCGTTGAAGAAGATGCCCGCGATGATCATAGGGAACGCCAGTTGCGAGCCGATGTTGGCCACCGGCACGATGGCGCTGCGCACCGAACCCCAGACGTAGTGCTTCGCGTCCTGGACCGCATGGCCCGCCTCGTGGGCCGCCACGCCTGCCGCCGCGACGCTCGCGACCCCGTGCACGCCGCTGGAGAGCCGCAGGACCTTGGAGCGGGGGTCGTAGTGGTCGCTGAGATTGCCCGCGACCTGCTCGATGGTGACCGACTGCAGGCCGTTGTCGTCCAGAATGGTGCGCGCCACCTGCGCGCCGGTCATGCCGCTCGACACCGGCACCTGGCTCCACTTGGCGAAGATGCGGCGTATGTAACCTTGGGTGAGCAGGCCCAAGACGGTTGAAACGACGAAGATGAGCAGATAGCCCGGACTGAAGAACACGTTCGATCCTTCCTATTCGGCTGACTGCGGGAACACAGCGACAACGATGCCGTCAGTCCTGATCGGGACCGCTGACCACCAGTTCTCCATCAGCCAGCGTCAGTGAGATGCGTCCGTCGAGCAGATCGAGCAGCTCGTCTCCGATCATGCTCGCCCTCCAACCCTCGGTCAGAGGACTGCTGTCACGATCCCCGCTCGCGAGGCGCTCGAGGTCCTCGCGCGACGCGAGCAGTGGCATCGCGACGCCGTGCTGACGCGCACGGAGCCTCACCAGGGCGACCATCAGGTCGACGGCCCCGTCGATATCACGGGCGGGCCGTCGTCGCTTCTCGAGCGAGGGGAGCTCGTCGTCGGGTACCGCGAGCCCCCGTGCGACCGCAGCGATCAGCCCGGCAGACGCCGACTTGCCGATCTTGTCCGACACGCCGCGTATCGCCGACAGGTCACCCGCCGTCTGTGGGGCGCGGCGGGCGATCTCGACGATGCTCTCGTCGCCGAGAACCCAGCGCTTGGGCACGTCGCGCCGCATCGCCTCGCGCTCGCGCCAGGCAGCGACCTCGCGCGCGACGGCCAGCTGGCGACGGTTGAGCGACGAGACGCGCTTGACGCGTCGCCAGAGGTTCTCGGGGACGATCTCGTAGGTGGCGGGGTTCTCGAGCCGGGTGAAGTCCGCCGCGAGCCACTCGAGCCGGCCCGTCCGCTCCAGCTTCTCGTTGAGGCGGCGATACACCTCCGGCAGGTAGCGGACGTCGTTGAGGGCGTACTCGACCTGGGTCTTGGAAAGCGGGCGCTTCGCCCAGTCGGTGTAGGTGTCGCCCTTGTCCAGCTTGACGCCGAGAACCTCTGAGACGAGTGCGCCGTAGCCGACCTGCGTGGGAAAGCCTGCGAGCGTCGCGGCGACCTGGGTATCGAACACCGGGGCCGTCGCATGGCCGCAGATCTTGTAGAAGATCTCCAGGTCCTGCCCGCCGGCATGGAGCACCTTTACTACGGAGGGGTCCGCGAGGAGCTCACACAACGGCGAGAGGTCGTCTATCGCGAGCGGATCGACGATGGCACAGACGTCATCAGTGGCGAGTTGGACCAAGCACAGCTTGGCGAAGTAGGTCCGCTCACGCATGAACTCCGTGTCCACCGCCACGAGCGGCGAGGTCCGAATGCGGTCCACGAGTTCCCGTAGCCCGTTGCTATCGCTGACGTACAACCGATCCCCCTGCTCATCGTCGACCCGGGGTATCTCCCCTATCATGCAGGTTAGACGAGCAAGCCGATTCGCGCGACTGAAGGAGAAGCTGCAGTGCGGGTACTGGTCGTCGTCAACGCGCGCGCCGGAGGCTCAGAGGCGGCCATCTTCGACTTTCTGCGCACCCTTGGCGGTGAGGGTGTCGAGCTCGTCGTCCGTTTCGCAGGCCGTACGCAACCCATCGAGGACCTCGTCACCGACGCTGCTTCCTTCGACCGCGTCGTTGCGGCGGGCGGCGACGGCACGGTCTCGGCCCTGTGCTACGCGATTCGTGACTCCGGGGTCCCCGTGCTCGTCTATCCCGGCGGCACCGCCAACCTCATCGCACAGAACCTGGGCATCCCCACCGACCCGCCCGCACTGGCGAACCTGGTCCTCAACGGGACCGCGGTCGACTTCGACCTGTGCGAGCTCGAGCGCCCGGATCCCCAGGGCGGGGCTCCGACGCGGACCGGTTTCATGGTGGCTGCCGGGGCCGGCTACGACGCGCACATCATGGCTGCCGCTCAGCCGCTGAAGGCCACGCTCGGACCCGCGGCGTACCTGGTCGCGGCACTCGGCAACCTCAGCCCTACCTTGGCGACGTTCGAACTGCTCATCGACGGCGAACTCGTGACCGTCGAAGGCATCGCCGTGCTGGCTATGAACTTCGGCCGCATCCAGTTCGACATCGCCGTCTCCCGCGGCTCCGACCCGCGCGACGGCCGGCTTGAGGTCGCCGTGATGCGCAGCAAGAACGTCGTAGGGCTTCTGCCCGCGGTCACCGCCGCGATGCTCGACCTGTTCACCGAGGTCCCCGACCGCGGTGGCGCGATCGAGGTCTGGTCGGGCACCGAGGTCCAGGTCAGCGCGTACCCGCCGCTCAAGATGCAGTTCGACGGCGAGACGATGGAGGCCTTCACTCCGTTCGCCGCGCGCGTGCTCCACAACGCCGCGACGCTGATCGTCCCCGACGACTGCATCTGGCTCAACGACTCCGCGAGCGCGGAGTGACCGAGGGCGCGGACTACCGGTTCGTCAGGTACTCGATCGCCGCCTGCTTCTCCTCGGCGGTGATCACCAGCCCGTTGCGCTGCATGCGGGCGATGGTCTCTTCCCACTTTGCGGCGTCGTAGCTCACAGCGTCGATCCGGTCGAGCGTGTGGCACATCGAGCACTTGCCCTGCACCACCACGGCGCCCTCGACGCCCGCCTTGGCATCGACGGCGGATCGTGACTCGGCCTGCGCCGCACAGCCGCTCGACGCCACCGCGACCAGCAGACACGCCGTCATCAGTGCCGCATTGCGAACCCGTCCGCCCATCGTAGTCTCCCATCGCTGCGTGCCCTCGCGGTATGCTTCTGCGCGTATGTACCCGACGCGTGCCGAGAGGTTCATCCCATGCGGATACAGCGTTGGCAGCTGCAACTCGCGCTGCTCCTCCTCGTTCTCACGATCGCCCTGTATGCCCTGCGCTGGTACCTGTTCCCCGGCACGATGCTGCACAGCGAGATGTGGCGCTTCCTCGTGGGCGACGTCGCATTCCTCTTCCTGCAGGTTCTGCTGGTGACCGTCTTCATCGACGGCGTCATGCAGAAGCGCGAGAAGGACGAACTGCGCCAGAAGCTGAACATGATCATCGGCGCGTTCTTCAGCCAGGCGGGCACCGAGATCCTCGCGCAGGTCGCCGCGACCGACCGCAACCTCGAAGACGTCAGGGACGATCTCGTGGTCGGACACGCATGGACGCCCAAGGACTACGAGAACGCCCGCCGCACCTTTGCCTCGCACGATGCGAGCGTCGACCTCGACGCGTGCGACCTCGCGCAGCTCAAGGCCATCCTGACGCGCGAGAAGGGCTACCTGCTCGGGCTGATCGGCAATCAGGCGCTGCTGGAGCACGAGCACTTCACGGACCTGCTGTGGGCGGTGACGCACGTCGCCGAGGAGTTGGCGGCGCGCGACGACCTCTCGGCGCTGGAGCGCACCGACAAGGCCCACATCGCCGGCGACGTGAAGCGTGCGTACCTGCTGCTCGGCCAGGCCTGGCTCGACTACCTGTGCCACCTGCAGACCGCCTACCCGTACCTCTTCTCGCTGGCGGTGCGCACCAACCCGCTCGATCCGCAGGCGCACGCGACGGTCACGGAGTAGGACGCGGCCGTCAGGCCGAGCGGTAACCGACCCCGTGGCGGTCGAGGAGCGCGCGCAGCTCGTCGACGTGACTGGCTGCGCCCACGTTCAGGAACTGCCGCTCGGTGACCACCTGCTGGTTGGGCAGTCGGTAGCGCGCGTCGAAACCCAGGTCGAGGTGCTCGGTGTGGGATTGGATGCCGCACAGCCGGCCATCGACGTCGGTCAGCGGACCCCCGCTCTGACCGCGCAGGCCCGGCGTCGAGGTCTCGATGAACAGCGCCGTCCCCTGTTCGCCGAGCACCCGGCGATGAAACCGCGAGACGATGCCGTCGAGCGCGAACAGCGGCGCGGGAAACGCATCGGGAGGCAACTCGAACCGCGCGGTCTTCACGTCGAATCCCGCCGCGACGTCGTGGAACGGGAACCCCAGCCGGCAGACGGACAGACCCTGCTGCACCGGCGTGGCCGCTGTATCACGCAGCACCGGATACGCGTTCACCCACGCGCGGTCGAACGGCTCAAGCCGCGCGACCGCGAGATCCTTGGCGCGGTCTACGTGGGCGATCGTCATCCGCGGGCGCGCCTGCGCGCTGCCGGGCAGCCCCCAGATCTCCGAGTGATGGGAGACGAACAGGTTGGCCTCAGCCTCGTCGGCCTCGCCCTTCGCGAGCATACGGGCCTGTCGTTCGCACTCGACGATATCGTCGACCACGTGACCTGAGGTGACGAACCAGCCGTCCTCGTTGAGCACCACGAAACTGGCGACCGTGGAATAGACCGGTCCGGCCGCCTTACGGCGAAGTCCGAGGAACGGGAACGTGTACTCCGTGGCAATGGCTATCGCACGCTGAAACAACGCGAGCCCCCCTTCGTGAAGACTCCTCTACCATACCCGAGGCCGGCAGCCCGGACGCGTGCGATGCAGACGTGCCGCCGCGCAACACAAAGAGGCCCCGGACCGAAGTCCGAGGCCTCTGACAGTTCATGGTGGGCGCTAGAGGATTTGAACCTCTGACCCCTTCCGCGTCAAGGAAGTGCTCTCCCCCTGAGCTAAGCGCCCATTCGTATTTCAATGCCGCCGAAGCAGCGAGGGATAGTGTATCAGAGCCGGAGCGCCTGCCAAGACCCCATTTCGACAAGCGGTGAAAAGTTCTTCGAAATTGGTTCTTGCGTGCCCCAAAACGTATGGGTAGACTAACCCCTGCACGCGGACGTGGCTCAGTTGGTAGAGCACAACCTTGCCAAGGTTGGGGTCGCCGGTTCGAATCCGGTCGTCCGCTCCATCGACCCTTACGAAGGTCGGCCCCCGAGGCGCTTTCGGCCCTCTACAGGCCGGCCTTCGTTACTTGATAGAGCGCCCTCTCTGGCGCACATACGGCGACGTGGCCAAGTGGCAAGGCAGGGGCCTGCAAAGCCCTTATCCCCGGTTCGAATCCGGGCATCGCCTCCAGGAACGATACGACCGGCGGGATACTCTCCCGCCGGTCGTTTTGCGTTGCCACCCGATAACCGGGATCGATTGCCGCGGTCAAGTGCGCGCCAAAGACCGGTACGGCGACAGCCGTCCGGTCAGAGGACACGTACCGAGGAGGGGCTAGCTGGCGTACTTGATCTGTACGCGCTTGGCCTGCTCAAGGCGATTGAGCCCGCGCTCGAGATCGCGCGGATCACGGATGTTCTCGACAGCCCACTTCACGATCTCCGTGGGCACGTGGGGATAGCGCTTACGCGCCTGAGCCAGGGTCATGGCTGCTCCTTCTGCTACGACTGATGCTACGACTGGTGTGGTGTGTTCTAGCGACCCTACTCGTGCAAGTGTGCGCCAGCGTCGCGGCGCGCGTCAAGATGGGGGCATGCGACGCTACAGCTCTTGGGTGACGGCGGTCCTGCTACTCGGCGCTGTGGCTCTTCTTGACCACGCTCGCCGCCCACCAGAAGACACCGATGGACGCTATCAGGATGCCGATGCCGGCGCCGAGGAACAGTATGTTCATCGAGTTCTCGAGCGGTGACTTGATCACCTGTCCGAGGAAGAACACGCTCAGGACCACGACGACGACCCCGATCAGCTTCTCCTCGAGGTCGTCGAGGTGATGGAACTCCAGCCAGCCCGGCAGCGGTAGCCGGTCGTCGATGAACAGCTCGTAGAGGCCCAGCGAGATGATGTAGAGCACGATCGCCAGGAGATACACGTCGGCGAGCTCGATGAAGTCGACCAGAATGATCTTGATCGACCACTCCTCCGTGAACAGGTTCAGGAAGATCTTGAACGCATCGACCGTCGCCAGGATCACCAGCAGCACCGACGAGAAGAACAGTCCGATCACGGGCAACACGACGATGAAGCGTGTCCACGACACGACGCGCTTCCCGATGCCGAGCTCTGGCGCAGACTGCGTATCGGCGCTGCTTGCGGACGTGGTCTCAGGAACCGTGCTCACGAAGTCTCTCCCCACCTGTTGAAGAGCTCATGCTCGAGCCCAAGGACGTCGAGTACCTTACCGGCGACGAACGACACGAGGTCGTCGATCGTGCTCGGACGCTGGTAGAAGGCCGGCATCGCCGGGACAACGATGGCGCCCGCCTCCGTCAGCGCGGTCAGATTGCGCAGGTGCACGAGCGACAGCGGCGTCTCCCGGGGCACGAGCACGAGCGGCCTGCGCTCCTTGAGGGCGACGTCGGCCGCGCGCTGAGGCAGGTCCGCCCCGAGCCCTGCCGCGACGCTCGCGCAAAAGCCCATGCTGGCCGGGGCGACGACCACCGCGTCGACCGGATGCGATCCACTGGCGATCGGGTCGAACATCTCGTCAGGGTAGGCGACACGCAGGTGCTCCGCGCTGGGACGCTCCAGGTACGTGGCGAGCGCGACGGCGGCAGCCTCGGCGTTTCCGGCGGGAAGCTCGAAGCCGAGCTCGTATGCGCACACGCCGCGGCCCGCGTCGGTCGCACAGAAGACGACCTCGTGACCCATCGCAAGAAGCTGCTCGGTGAGGCGCATGCCGTACACGCTGCCGGACGCGCCGGTCATGATGACGGTGATGCGGGCCATGTTCCCCCTCCCCTAGCCGACGAGACGGTCGGCGACCGCCCCCGCCAGCAATACCAGTGCGATGACACCGTTGAACGTGAAGAACGCCGCATTCAGCCGAGAGAGGTCATCGGCCGAGACGATCGCGTTCTCGTAGGCGAGCAGCGCTGCGGCGACCCCGACCCCGGCGAACCAGGGCCATCCCGCCGAGGCGAGCAGGCCGGCGGCCACAAGCAGCAGCACCGTGGCCACGTGGTCGATGCGCGTCTGAACGAGCGCGCGCGCGACACCGAAGTCGGCGGGCATCGAGTGCACCCCGTCGCGGACGTCGCACTCCACGTCCTGGGTCGCGTAGATGATGTCGAACCCGGCCGTCCACAGCATCACGGCGGCTCCCATCAGCCAGGGTGCCGCGTCACCGATCGGCCCGCCCACAGCCACCCAGCCGCCCACCGGGGCCAAGCCGAGGCACAGGCCCAGCCAGTAGTGGCACAGCGGCGTGAAGCGCTTCGTGTACGGATAGATGAAGAACGCGAGAAGCGGTATCGGCGAGAGCACGCGACAGAGCGGCGCGAGCTGCCACACGCCATAGAGGTACGCGCCGAGCATGACCGCGGAGAACAGCCACAGCTCCCACGCCTTGATGAGGCCTGCGGGTATGGCGCGTCCGGCCGTGCGCGGGTTGCGCGCGTCGATCTCCTTGTCGATGGCGCGGTTGAGCACGAAGGCGAACGCCCGCGCGCCGACCATGACGACGGTGACCCACAGCAGCGCCGCCGGCGTCGGCCAGCCCCCGGCGGTCACCCACGGGTTGACCAGCGCCGAGTTGGCCGCTTGGAACGCCTCGTAGCCGGGCGCGCCGCTCGCCGCGACCATCGCAGCGCCGTAGAGCGCGCCGATGTATGCGTAGGGCAGCGCGAATATCGAGTGCTCGAACTTGACGAGCTCGAGGAACACCCCGACCTTGCTGCGCACCTTACTCAAGGCCCAGCTCGTTCCACATCGCGTCTACCCGGGCCTTGACCTCGGGAGACATGACCATGGCGTCGGGCCACTCGCGCTCGTGACCCTCGCCCGGCAGCGGCTTGGTGGCATCGATCCCCATCTTGTAGCCGAAGCTCTGGAAGTTCGACGCGTGGTCGAGCCGGTCGAGCGGCCCCTTGCTGATGAGGATGTCCCTGCTCGGGTCGACGTTGTTGAAGCAGCGCCAGGCGACCTGCGAGTAGTCGTGGCAGTCGACGTCCTCGTCGACGACGATGACGTACTTCGTGAACATCATCTGCCCCACGGACCACGCGGCGTTCATGACCTTGAACGCTTGGCCGGCGTACTCCTTCTTGATCTGGAAGATCGCGCAGTTGTGGAAGACGCCCTCGAGCGGCAGGTCGTAGTCGACGAGCTCAGGGACGATAGCCTTGAGCGCCGGCAGGAAGATGCGCTCGGTGGCCTTGCCCATGTAGCAGTCCTCCATCGGAGGCTGACCCACGATGGTGGTCGGGTAGATCGCGTCTCTGCGCATCGTGATCGCCTCGACGTGGAAGACCGGGAAGTAGTCGGCGAGCGAGTAGTAGCCCGTGTGATCGCCGAACGGCCCCTCCCAGCGCGTCTCGCCCTTCTCGACGTAGCCCTCGATGATGATCTCGGCGTGCGCGGGCACCATGATGTCGTTGGTGACCGACTTGACGACCTCGACCGGCTCGCCGCGCAGGATGCCGCTGAACAGGTACTCCTCGATCATGGGCGGCGCGGGCGCCGTCGCCGAGAAGATCGTGACCGGATCGGCGCCGAGTGCGACGGAGACCGGGAACCGCTCGTGGCCTGCCTCGAACCACTCGCGCATGTTGGCGGCACCGTCGTGGTGCTCGTGGATGTGCATGCCGGTGGTCGCCTTGTCGAACACCTGCATGCGGTACATGCCGATGTTGTGCTTGCCTTTGAGGTTCTGCGTCACCACAAGCGGCAACGTGATGAACGGCCCACCGTCCTCGGGCCAGGTCGTCAGCACCGGCAGCATGCCGAGATCGACGTCCTCGCCCCGGTAGACGACCTCCTGGCACGGCGCCTTCTTGATCTCTTTGGGACCGGCGGTCGCGAGGTCCTTGAGACCCATGAGCACGTCGAGCTTGCCCTTCATCGAGGCGGGCATGTCGAGCGGCAGCAGGTCGGTGACCCGCTTGGCGACCGCGTCGAGATCGCGCCACGTGCCGGTGTCCGCATCGACGCCGAGCGCCCACGCCATGCGGTCGTAGCTGCCCATGAGGTTGATCGCGACGGGCAGGCGATAGCTTGCGCCCGACTCGCGGTCGACCGGAGACTCGAAGAGCAACGCCGGGCCCACCGCCTTGCTCACCCGATCGGTGACCTCGCAGATCTCGAGGTTCGGGTCGACGGGGGCTGTGACGCGCTTGAGCTGGCCATGCTTCTCGAGCAACGCGATGAACTCGCGAAGATCTTTGATAGCCACGTGTACTCCTCGCATGTGAGCGGCCGCCGCTGCGGCCGCGGACTCTACAACCGGGAGGCCGCCTGCTCGGCGCGCCTCACTCGGGGATGATACCGCCCCACGAGGTAGGTGACGAGCGGCGTCAGCGCTGCCGCGAAGCCGACCGCCGTCGCCTGGAGCAAGTCGAGGTCGTACTTGAATCCCCACAGCAGGTCGGGCAGGCGCCAGCCCGGCGAGATCCCCCAAGCCCACAGGAACCATGCCACCTGTATGCCGAGGGTGGCCAGCACGAACACCGCCGTGGCAGGCCCGAGCGACAGCCAGCCGGCCAGGTACGGTCCGGCGGGGCGTCTCGGGAAGTCCCGCAGGTAGGGGTAGACGGCGGCCGCGACCGCCGCGCCCACGAGCAGGGCGGACGCCGCCTCTATGAGCCGCATGTTCATCCAGGCGGAGACGAGGTCCTCGGAGTTGAACGCCGACAGGGACCAGCGATAGCCGTGCACGAGGAAGAACAGTCCCAGGTACGTCGCGTAGTACGCGGCCGTACCCGCCAGCGCAGCGACGTAGGCCCGCCACGACGCCAGCAGGATCAACCCGAGGGCCAGCAGGGCCAGCACCACCCCTCCGGCGCCGGCCGCAACGCGCTCGGGCAGGCGACGGTCGTAGGCCAGCCGCGCCGCATCGGCCGCGTCCATCGCCGCCCCCGGGCCCATACCGGCACGCACCTGCTGCTCGATCGAGATCGCCTGCTCGGGAACGGGAGTCGTGACCAGACCGACATAGCCCGCGGCGAACGCCGCACGCTGGGCAGCGGCCGCGACCTGCGCCTTGGCGGGCACGGTCGCCACGACTGACTCGAGCACTCCGCCTTTGGCCCAGCGCGGCGAGCCGACCCCGGCGATCACCGCCACGGTCGGTGCCACATCCTCGCTGCGCCCGCTTGACTGCCCCAAGGCGATGCCCGGACCCGAGAACACGGCCGGGACCTGAACGACCTCGCTCTCCCACCCGCCGTGGCCGCCGCCGTCGATGTGCCCGTGATCGGCCGTGACGACGAAGACCGTGTGACCGTCCTGGAGCCCGGAGACGAGCCTCGCGAGGTCCGCGTCGACCTTGGCCACCGCCTCGGCGTACTGGGCCGACCCCCCGCCGTATCCGTGCCCGGCCTCGTCGACGTCGGGCAGGTGCACGACGAGCAGACGGGGGTCTTTGTCCGCAGCCAGGCGCAAGGCCGCATCGACGTACTGGCCGGAGAGGTACTCGTCATCCCACTTCTTCATGAAGCTCGCGACGGTCTTGCCCTCGACACCGTACAGCGTCCCAAAGTCCTCGGGGCCCACGAAGACCGTCGGCACGCCGGCTCGCCGGGCGGTATCGAACAGCGTCTCGACCTGCGCGGCTCCTTCGTGCCAGTTGGTCACGACCCCGCTGACGTAGGGCGGGGCGCCCGAGAGCAGCGTGGTCCAGTTGGGGTAGCTGAGCGAAGGCTGCGGGGCGGTCAGCGTGACATCGGCGCCGTACTGCCTGAGCTGCTCGAGCGTTCGCATGTCACGCGACGCGTCCAGACGAAGCCCATCGACGATCACGACGACCGTCCGAGACGCCGTCTCGCTGCCGCTCGCCGCTTCGGGCAGCTTCATCGCCACGTACGGCGAGCGATACGAGACGACCGCGTCCCACGAGATCCCCGCCAGCGTGTACGCGGCATACCCCGTCGCCGCGCAGACCGCGACGAGGACTACCAGCACGATCCACCTGAACGCGGCCCGCATGTGCCCTCCCCTTCCGCGCTACGCCGTTCGAGACTCACAACGCGAGAACCGACTCCAGTTCATCAAGCGAACGCAGGAACGGCTCGTAGTCCGGAGTGTCCCCACCGTGTCGGTCTATCAGCACGGCCGCCATGCCGACCGAGTTCGCGCCGAGCAGGTCCGCGTACTCGTGATCGCCCACGTGCGCGGCCTCGCCGGGCGACACGCCAAGCGCTTCGCACGCGGCGTCGAAGATACGCGGGTCGGGCTTTCGCAGGCCCACCTCGGCAGAGGAGATGACCGTGTCGAAGAGCGGGCCGACCCCGAGACCGTCGAGAATCCGGGCGAGCCGCCGGTCCCAGTTCGAGATCACCCCGAGCATCAGGCCCCGGGCCTTGAGCCGCTCCAGTGCGGGCGCGACGTCGGGATACGCCTTCCAGCGCGCTGCGTCACCGAACTCGTCGTAGACGCGTCGGGCGATCCGTTCCGCGTCGGCATGAAGACCCAGCTCGCGTGCGAGCAGCGAGTACATACCGACCCACACCGCGCTCGTCTCTTCCTCGTCGGTCCAGAACGAGTCGTCCTCGCGATAGCGCTCCTCGTAGAACTCGTCGACCAGCGGCAGGTATCCCTCGATGGCGGCGACGTCGCGGGTGTGCCCCTCCTCGAGCAGGATGTCGCGCACGACATGAGCGACGCTCGGGTACGGGTACAGCAGCG
>CAZCRB010000024.1:0-17860 GCA_964500985.1 uncultured Eubacteriales bacterium | reverse complement strand
AGCAGCGCGCCCGGCTTGTCAGCCTTGAGGAACAGGGCGAGCGAGGTCTTGTCGTGACCCGTGCGCTCCTTCAGGCCGCGCCCGATCACGACGAACCGCGTCTGGTTACCCGCGTAATCCTCGATCGCCGGCTCGCGCACCTCGCCACCGTAGAGCTCGGCGGCAAGCGCGGTGCCCACGGCGACCAGCGTCGGGTCGGCGACCGCCCGTTGGACCGAGTCGGCGTTCGAGTTCGCGGCGACGATCGGCCTGCCCGGCAGGTTGCGCGCCAGCCAGCGCCGGCACTGCCCGCTCGCCTGCGGGTGGGCGACGACGGTCTTGACCTGGGCCAGGTCCACCCCGGGCGCGGTGATGAGCGCGTGATGGATGTCGAGCACGACCTCGCCCTGGATCTCGAGCTGCGTGTCGAACGCCAACGCATCGAGCGTGGCGGGCACGCTGCCCTCGACCGAGTTCTCGATCGGGACGACGCCGCCGTCGGCCTGCCCGCGCTCGACCGCCTCGAAGACCTCATCGATGCTGACGCAGGGCACGGGCTCGACGCCTTCCAGGCCCAGCGAGAGAAGCGCCTCTTCCGAGAAGGTCCCGGCGGGCCCGAGGAATGCGTATCGGCTCATGCGCGTCATGCTCCCGTCCACTCGTCAGCGTTCGTCTCGTCGGGCGTGATCGGTTGCGCAGCACGCGGCTGCGGCGCACGGACCCGGTTCTTGCCTCCGTGCTTGGCGTTGTACAGCGCGTCGTCCGCCTCGCGCAGCAGCGACTCCTTGTCGGTGGCGTGCGTGGGAAACGTCGCGAGGCCGATGCTGACCGTGAGCGAGCAGCAGGCGTCACCGTCGGCGTCGACGAACAGGTGCTGGGCGACCTTCTCGCGGACCTTCTCCGCCGCGATGAACGCGCCGGCCGAGTCGGTCTCGGGCAACACGATCGAGAACTCCTCGCCGCCGTAGCGCGCCACGAGGTCGACCTCGCGCACGGCGCTGGAGAGCACCGCGCCGATGTCGCTGAGCGCGCGGTCGCCGGCGATGTGGCCGTGCGAGTCGTTGAAACGCTTGAAGTCGTCGACGTCGATCATCAGCAGCGTCAGCCGCTTGTCGTAGCGGCGAGCGCGCTCGAACTCCTCGTCGAGGCGCTGCTGCAGGTAGCGGTAGTTGGCGAGCTCGGTGAGCTCGTCGGTGACGGCGAGCTTCTTGGTCAGCTTGTAGAGCCGCGAGTTCTCGACCGCCACGACCAGCTCGCTGGCGACCGCTCCCAAGACGAGCCGGTCCTCCTCGGAGAGCTGCTCCATCTCGGCGCCGGAGGTGCAGAACAGCACCATGATGTCGGAGTGGTCGTACACCGCCATGCAGGCGAAATGGTCGTCGATGGTCGAGGTGTAGTCGAAGCCGGTCGGCGGCGTCACCGGTGCGGAAGACCCGATGCTGGCCGAGAACAGCGTCTCGGAGTGCTCCTTGCCGATCACGAACAGGCAGCACGAGGCGACCCCGATGACCTTGCCGAGGATCTCGAGCACCACCGGGCCGACACGCTCGAAGTCGAGCGACGAGTGCACGATCTCGGTGATCTGCGAGACCGCCTGGAGTTCCGCGATGCGGCGGTTCAGGCGCTCGTTGAGCCGCTCGGACTGCTCGATGGCCGACAGCGCCTGCTTCTCGCGGTGGCGCTGGCGCTCCACGGAGACGGCCACCATCGAGGCGATCAGCGGGATGGCCGCGGCCTTGAGCGCGATGAGCAGGTAGGCCTGCCAGTCATCGCGAACGCCGAACGCGTGCCCAAACAGGTAGGCGACGGCCGTGGCCAGCCCCACCAGCACGAGCTGCTGGCGGGTCACCACCAGCGCATACGAGATCGCCAAGAGGACCGCGACGGGGTAGAACGCGTCGCCGTGCGTCGAGAACAGGTACGTGAAGCCAGCGACGGCGAACAGGTCGGGCGCGAGCACCCACATCATGCCCCGGGCGACCGCGTCGGCCCCCTGACGCGCCCAGACGTAGAGCAGCGCGGTCGTCACGCCCAGAACGGTGAGCAGGAACAGGTACATCCACGCCTCGACGCGCCCGCCCGGGTAGTCGATGCCCACCAGGTACAGCATGAGCAGCAGCCCGAGGAGCACCACGCGAGCCCCGAGATAGAGACGCTCGTCAGAGGTGATGGGGCGAATGGGCTGCTCGGTGGCCACGGGTGGTTGCTCCATAGGTACGGCGAGAAGACGCCGTCGGGCACAAGCGTCGTGGTACAAGTATAGCCAAACACCCCGCTGCGCCCCCGCCTGCGCGTGTGCGGCCGAAAGGAACACCCGACTCATGGACCGACACGACCTCGAAGCCCTGCTCGCCGCCGTCGCAGGCGGCTCCCTTTCGCCCGAGCAAGCGGCCGAGCGGCTCGCCGTCCTGCCCGTCGCCGAGCTGGCGTCTGGCGAGAGGGTCGAGGCGCGCATCGACCACCACCGCGCACTGCGCTGCGGGTTCCCCGAGGTCATCTTCTGCCAGGGCAAGACGCCCGAGCAGGTCGCCGCGATCTCGGCCGAGCTGCTCGGACGCGGCGAGGTGCTGCTCGCGACACGTGCGGACGTCGAGCACGCGCGCGCCGTGCAGGCGGTCGCGCCCGACGCGATCCACGACCCGCTGTGCCGCCTGGTCTGGGTGGACCGTCGCGCCGCCCCGCCGCGCGAGGGCCACGTCGTCGTCGCGAGCGGCGGCACGGCAGACATCCCGGTGGCCGAGGAGGCCGCGCGCTCGGCCGAGCTCATGGGCTGCGAGGTGACGCGCCTCTTCGACGTGGGAGTCGCCGGAGTCCACCGCGCGCTCGCCCACACCGACACCCTGCGCTCCGCGCGCTGCATCATCGCCGTCGCGGGTATGGAGGGCGCGCTGCCCTCGCTCGTCGCCGGACTCGTCGACGTGCCGGTCATCGCCGTACCCACGAGCGTGGGCTACGGCGCGAACTTCGGGGGCGTGTCCGCGCTGCTCACGATGCTCAACTCGTGCGCCGGGGGGATCGGCGTGTGCAACATCGACAACGGGTTCGGCGCCGCCGTGCTCGCGAGCCGCATCAACCGGCCGGGCTGGGCCGATGCGGCCGCGTCGGCCAGCGGGAGCTGAGCGGCATGATCGGACATCTCGACTGCTCGACCGGCGTGTCCGGCGACAAGTTCCTCGGCGCGCTGCTCGACGTGGGCACGCAGATGGGCGTCTTCGATGCCGAGGACCTCGCGCGGCTCGTCGCCGGCCTGGCGCCCGAGGCGCGCGTGATCACGGGCCCGGTCCGCTCGCACGGGTTGGCCGCCGTCGGCCTGCGGGTCGAGGCCGCGTCGCAGCCCGCACACCGGCACTACAGCGACATCCGCACTTTGCTGCACGGCGCCGAGCTGCCCGAAGCGGTGCGCGCAAGCGCCCTGCGGGCGTTCGAGGAGCTCGCGGTGGCCGAGGCCGCCGCGCACGGCTGCGACATCGAGTCCGTCCACTTCCACGAGGTCGGCGCGATCGACTCCATCGTCGACATCGTCGGAACGTGCGCGGCGTTTCACGCCGTGGGCATCGACTCGCTCATCGTCTCTGCGGTGGCGACCGGTTGGGGCACCGTTGACACGAGCCACGGCCTGCTGCCCGTTCCGGCTCCCGCGACCGCGGCGCTTCTCGTGGGCGCGAGCGTCGTGCCGGGGCCGGCGTTCCCGGACGGCTCGGCCCCCGGCGAGCTCACGACGCCGACGGGTGCCGCGCTCGTGCGCGCCCTGGGCTCCGGGTTCGGACCCTGCCCGGCTCTGACGCTGCGGGCGGTCGGCTACGGCGCCGGCACGCGCGACATCGGCAGCCCCAACGTGTGCCGGATCGCGCTCGGTGAACCGGCTGCCGCCGTTGCGATGGATCGCGAAGCGGTGACGGTCCTCGAGACCAACGTCGACCACCTCTCGGGCGAGGCCGCCGGCTTCGCGCTCGAGCAGCTGCTCGCCGAGGGCGCGCTCGACGCGTGGGCGACGCCGGTGGTCATGAAGAAGAGCCGACCCGGCCTCGTGCTCGCCGCGCTGGTGCCCACCGCCGATGCCGATCGCTTCGCCGCGCGCCTCATCGCGCTCACCGGTTCGCTCGGAGTGCGGCGCCGCGGCGTCGAGCGGTCGGTGGTCGAGCGCGAGTCGTTCGAGCTCGAGACGCCCCGCGGCCGCGTGCGCTACAAGGCCGGCATCGGGCGACCCCGCCCCGAGGCCGACGACGTCGCCCGCATCGCGCGCGAGACCGGACGAGGGTTCGCCGACGTGCACGAGGAGCTGTCCGGATTCGCGGACACGGACGCGAACGCGGGACTCGCCTAGAGCGTCCGTTCCTCTTGGCAGCGCCACGCGAGGTGCGGCCGCCTGCTTGACGCACGTCAATGGCGTACGTCAGCCGATGAGAGCATACTCATGGGCACAGGACGGTTCTCGCCAGCTGCGTTGAAAGGCACCCGAGATGCGCTTCAACCCTGTCCGAGCTTTCAAGGACCCGGCCGTCAGGCCGCGCGCGATCATGTTCACCGGTATCGCCGTCATCCTGTTCATCGTGGTCTGGGCCGTCGCACTCGACGGGACGTCCACCTACTTCTTCTGCACCCAGCCGTGCCACATCGTCCACGACGACAACACGCTCGCCTACAACGCGGGCTCGCACTCCAGAATCGCGTGCGTCGCCTGCCACGAGCCGGTCAACGCCAACCCCCTGCAGCTCACCCTGCTCAAGATCGAGGTCGCTCCCGACGCGATCTCGACGATCCGCAAGACCTTCGAGCTGCCGATGAACCACGACAACCACATCGCCTTGGAGATGCCCTCCGAGCAGTGCACCCAGTGCCACAACCTCGACACGCGCTCGGTCACGCCTTCGAGCGGCGTCATCATCGACCACGCCGCGCACGCCGAGAACAAGATCGTCTGCACCAAGTGCCACAACCGCGTGGCGCACCCCGAGGAGAACATCACGCTGGTCCTCGAGGGCGACATGAAGCACGAGAACTGGATGACGATGGACGCGTGCTTCCGCTGCCACAGCCTCGCACCCGAGGCGTCGGCGCCGGGGACCTGCACGGCGTGCCACCCCGCGAACTTCGACCTGACCCCGGCGACCCACGACGCCGCCGACTGGTACCACCAGTACGGCGAGTCCGCGGGTCACGCCAAGGCGGCCAAGGCCGAGACCGAGGCCATCGAGGCGAGCAAGGCCTTCTTCGAGGAGCGGCCGCCCACCGAGGCGTCGCACGGCGAGGTCGAAGGCGAAGAGCCCACGGCGACGATCCCCTCGTCGCAGGTCAACTCGTGCTACACCTGCCACCAGCCGTCGTTCTGCTCGGACTGCCACAAGCTCGAGATGCCGCATCCCGCCGAGTTCAAGAAGACGCATGGGCCGCTCGGCAAGAGCCAGCCGCAGGTCTGCGCGAACTGTCACGCGCGCAGCGCCGAAGAGGCCAAGGGCACCGCGTTCTGCAACGCCTGCCACCACCCCGCATCCACGCCGGGCACTCCGTGGGTCCAGCAGCATCCGGCCGCGGTCAAGGCCGATGGCGCACAGCCGTGCCTCGAGTGCCATGAGACCATCTACTGCGAGACCTGCCACGTGAGCGGTCCGGCAGCGGCCGCCGCCCTCGCCGAGCAGCTCTACAAGAAGTAGCCTCAGAAGCGCACCGGAGCCGGTCGCTGCATCGTGCAGTGGCCGGCTCTTCTTTTTGCCCCCGAGACAAGCAGACCCGCGACGGGGCAGTCGCGGGTCCCACGGCTCTCTGCATTTGTATCCGGCGCCCGCAGCCGCAGTGGAATCCGGCGCCGGGACCCACCCTCACTGGCTTTTCGCCGAGTCCCACAGAGGTCTTCGGCACGTTTTCGCCCCCGTATTAGAGGGCAGTTCGATGCAATCCGCGGATGTCGGTGACGCGAATCACAGCCCGTCCCTATACGGTGTTCGCATCGTGTCATCCATCACAGATCCGCGGTCACCTGACGCGCCACGCGTCGCCCTCGCTGACGAGAAACCCTTCCGCCTCGAGCTCTGCAAGCAACTCCGTCGCGAGGCGCGGATCGCCGTTGGCCGCGTCCGCGTAGTCGCCGGCGCTCATGCCGGGCATCGCCATCACCGAGCGCAGCAGCCGGGCCCGCGCCTGGCGCCGTGAGCCCTCGAAGGCCGACTGGCGGGTGTGGTGCGCGCTGCGGCGGGAGGGGTTGGGCACCACGCTCTTGAGATAGGCGCCGTAGTCGAGTAGCGCCCAGTTCCATTCGCGCGCGCCGATTCCCCGCTGCTCAGCCGCCTCCGCAGCGGCGGCGACCAGCGGTGCGATCTCCCGGTCGGACACGCCCTCGCGCCCGGGGAACAGCTCGTGCAGGAACACCGTGCGGACGTTGGTCTCCAAGTACGCGGAACGCTCGCCAAAGGCGAACGCCCTTACGCCGGCCGCCGTGGCCGGACCCACGCCCGGCAGCGCGCGCAGCGCCTCGTCCTGGCACGGCAACGCGGCGGCGCATCCGGGCTGCGCCGACGCGACGACGACCTCGGCGAGCCGCTTGAGGGCGATCGCCCGACGGTTGTACCCCAGTCCCTGCCAGTGCTCGAGCACCGGCTCGAGCGGGGCGGCGGCCAATGACTCGAGGTCCGCGAAGTCCTCGAGCCAGCGCTGCCAGTAGGACACGACGCGCGCGACCTGCGTCTGCTGCAGCATCACTTCGCTCACGAGCACGGCGTACGGGTCGGTCGTGCGCCGCCACGGCAGGTCGCGGTAACGAGCACCGCCCTCGCGGACGACGGTGTCCACGAGGGCGGCGATCTGTTGTTCGTGGTTCCCCATACGGCGATTCTACCGCCCGCTGACGGGGTTAGGCTTCCGGCTCCTGCGCACGCTGGAGCTCGCCTGCGGTGCCGCCGCTCGCACCCTCGCCGACGAGCACCGGCTCGTCGTCTGCGGGAAGGACCGCCTCCTCGATGAGGATCTCGGCGCCCATCTCCGCCGCCGTCGAGACGTGGGTCTCGGTCGTGATCGGGATCTCACGAACGAACCACATCGCGATGAACGCGAGACCCATGAGCCCCGCACCGTACAGAAACGCCGTGGTCACGCCTGCTGTCAGCGCGATCTTGAGGTCGAGGACGAGCCGCGCCCAGGCCTCTCCCATGCCGAGCTGGGCCGCCACGGCCGCCGGCATCGCCTTCTCGATGCCGCCGATCAGTCTGCCGACCGCCGCCAGCACCTGCGTGTTGAGCAGCGTGCTCGGGTCGAAGCTGCGCGGGATCGAGCCGTCTACCACGACCTTGAGCGCATCCACGAAGTCGGTGAACAGCTTCTCGCCGCCGGCCGGCATCTTGTCGCCGAACTTCGCGATCAGCGCCGAGAGCCCCTGGGGGCTCAGAGGACCCGGCTGGCCGCCCATCCCCGACCACAGGCCCTCGAGCTGCGGCATCCCGCGCGGGCCGACGCGCTCCATGAGCTCGGCGCGCATCGCCGCGTTCATGACGCCGCCGAGCATGGCCACACCGACCGTACCGCCGATGGAGCGGAAGAACTGCATGGCGCCGGTGACCTCACCCATGCGGGTGCGGTACTGGGCCTGCAGCGAGATCGTGAACAGCGGCATCGTGACGCCGATGCCCACACCCACCAGCACCATGCAGGTGATGACGTAGATGTTGGCGCTGTCCACCGCGAGCCGTGACAGCAGCAGCATGCCGATCGTCGCGGCCGCGAGCCCGAACAGGCCGTACGCCTTGTACCTGCCGGTGCGGCTGATCAGCTGACCGGTGACCACCGAACCGGCGATCATCGAGATCATCATCGGCGTGAGCAGCGCGCCCGAGCTCGCAGCGCTGCGGCCCTGGACGATCTGCATGAACGTCGGCAGGAACATGATCGAGCCGAACATTCCGACACCCGAGAGGAACAGCACCGCCATGGACGCCGAGAAGCTCCGGTCGCGGAAGAGCCGCATGTCGAGGATCGGCTCCGAGGCGCGCATCTCGCGCCAGATGAACAGCCCGAGCATCACCGCCGCCATCGCGAACAGCCCCAAGATGGTCGAGGAGTCCCAGCGGTACTCGGAACCGCCCCAGTTCAGCGCGATGAGCAAGGGCACCAGCCCGGCCGTGAGCGCCGTGGCCCCCCACCAGTCGACCTGGTGACGCTGGCCGTGCTCGGGCTTGGGCATGGTGAGGGCGAGCCACACGAGCGCGACGACCCCGAACGGGATGTTGATGTAGAAGATCCAGCGCCACGAGGCCTGGTCGGTGAGCCAGCCGCCCACCGCGGGACCGAACACGGAAGCCAGCCCGAACACCGCGCCGGTCAGCCCCTGGTAGCGACCGCGCTCGCGCGGGTCGAACAGGTCGCCGATGATCGCCATCGCGTTGGCCATCATCATGCCGCCGCCGATGCCCTGCAGACCGCGGAAGACGATGAGCTGCAGCATCGCGTTATCGGCACCGGTCAGGGTGTTGAAGATCTCGTTGAGCCAGGGCTCGCCCGCGGCGCCGCACAGCGCGGAACCGACGAGGAAGATCGCGATTCCCGCGAGGTAGAAGTACTTGCGCCCGTAGAGGTCGGACAGCTTTCCGACCACCGGGATGGTGATGGTCGAGGTCAACGAGTAGATCGTGAAGACCCACGACAACAGCGCCATGCCGCCGAGCTCTTGCACGATCGAGGGCATTGCCGGCCCGACAATGGTGGCGTCGAGCGCGCCGAGCAGCATCGCGAGCAACACTCCCGCGAGGATGGTCATCTTTCGCTTGTGTGGCAGGTCACGCAGGTGGGACATCGGTGCTCCGTTCGGAAGTGCGGCCGCATGGTGCGGCCCGGGAATGGTGACCCCGCTCAGCGGTCGCAGCGCGTGGGTCGGTTGGCCTGCGCGATGGTTCGCATCAGACGCAGGAGTTCCGCTCGGTCGGCCGGGCCGAGCGGTGAGAGCACCGCGTCGATCCGCGCGAGCATCCGCTGCCGGGCCGCGGTGGATTCGGCTCGCCCGACCTCGGTCAGTGCCACCTCGACGACCCGGCGATCGCCCTGGGGGCGCACCCGCTCGACGAGCCCGCGCTCTTCGAGCCGGTCGACGACGCCGGTCAGGGATGCCTGCGAGGTGCCGGTGCACTCGGCCAGCGCGCTCATGCGGCGCGGACCGTGCTCAAGTGCCGAGAGCAGCCACATCTGCTGGCGCTGCAGGCCCTCTAGCCGTCCGGTGTGGTGCAGCCCGCTCGCGATCGCGTGCCACACGGTACGCATCTCGTCGGCGAGCTCGCGCAGCTCCACGTCCTCGAAAGCGGGGTCGGGAGACGCGGGTATTTCATCCGAGTGATAGTTCATGTGGTGAAGTATATAGCCGTGCGTCGAGGAGCTCAAGTACCGCGGGGGCCGGTTTCCGGCCGCGAGGAGATCAGGTGTGACGGATGTAGTAGCGGCAGTGACGAGCTTCGGGGCAGTCGGCAGGAAGCTCTCCCCGCTCGTGGGTCCACACATGCCCCTCCACGAAGCACGAGCACGTCACGCGGCGCTGATGGTCCTTGAGGCGCACCTCGTAGATGTCTTCATCCACCGCACGCTCGCGCCACCATGTACACTTACCTCTGATGGGGGAGTAGGCGCCTGACATCGTGGTTCTCCTCGGGACGATTGACGTGAGTATCGGCACACGGGGGCGCTCGATTGAGCGTTGTGACGAACATCACGTTAATAAGTCCTTATTGAACGGAGCGCCAGAAGCGACTATCATGCAGCCATCCACTGCCCGGCAGGGCAGAAGCAGGGGGGTTCTTACGTGGGCAAGCTCTACGACTACTGCAGCCAGATTCAGACCTACATCGAGCGCAACAATCTCGATGTCTTCAAGGCGCGCGGCGAACTGGCGTTGCGCTGCGGATTCCTCATCTCGCTGATCGGGCCGGACGAGCCCGACGACCCGCAGCGCATCCAGGCCATCAAGGACGCCGCCCAGAGCCTGTGGGGGCTCAACCTCCAGTAGTCCGGACACCCCTTCCCTGACTTGCTCCCGGGCCGGTTCGGCGGGCCCTTCTCCCCACATTCGTGCGGTGCCTGACTCATGTCCGGCGACCCTCCGACCGATTCATCCATTGCACGCCTTCACGCGCGCGTGTGACTCATATAATCTTCGCTAAGGTGAAGCGGGACCAACAGGGAGTGGGCACGTGCCTGGCACGACGGGCTCCGGTGGGTACCAGCCCTACGGTGGCTGGCAGCCAAAGCCGGACGAGAAGCAGGAGCAGGAGGCCGCGCGCAAGAAGCTGATGCGCCGCGGGGGCATCGCCTTCTTCAGCATCGCCCTGATTGCCGCCTCTGCGATCTGGAACCCGCCCACCGGAAGCGTCCACTCGTTCACCGAGGCGAGCGACTACAGCCTCCAGCGCGACTCGGGTTGCACCAACTCCGGCGAGGGATGCCACGGCTCCGAGACCGCCTACACCGACTTCAACGCGTACCACCCCAACATCGAGTGCACCGACTGCCACGACTACCAGGGCGTCGGCTGCATCCCCTGCCACTCTCCGCAGGAACACGAGTGCCAGGTCTGCCACGACGGCTCGGTCGAGGGAGCGCCGGACCGCACCAAGATCACGGACCCGTATCCCCGCGGCCACTACCGCGAGACCACCCACACCGCCATGGGCACGCCCTTCGACGAGCCGATGACCACGACCGAGGACGGCGAGGCGTCGGCGACGTGCAAGGACTGCCACTCTCGTGACCTGAAGAACGCCCACACCGGGGTCACGCCGGTTCAGGACAGCGACTACGGCGACGGCGTGGGCTGCGGCGAGTGCCACAACGACACACGCGCACAGGGCCTGGCGCAGGTGAAGGCGGACTGGAAGAAGCGCTCGTGCGAGGCATGCCACACGAAGAAGAGCTCCTCGCCGATGCACGACGCGAAGGTCGCCTCTTCGGTCGAACCCAGCGGCAGCGCGGGGTGTGCCGCCACCGGCTCGGGCTGTCACGACGACGTCGACCTGCACGGCGTGCACGCCAACGCCCCCAAGAACTGCTCGGGATCGGCGGCCAAGGGCGAGCCGGGGTGCCACAACCTCAAGCTCGAGGCGTCGGTCCCCACGGCGACGGCCTGCGGCGGGGGCGAAGACGAGGCCTGCCACGCCGACTACACCAACGACGCGCTGTCTCACAAGAAGGACCGCGACCTGCACGCCCCTGACAGCGATGCGCCGGCCGCGGACACCTCGTACTACGCGACCGCGTGCGGCGAGTGCCACCTCATGGCGCGGGGCGGCACGAGCCTGATCGACGAGCATGCACGCACCACGTCGGGCTCGATCGGCTGCCGGGACTGCCACAACGCACTGGCTTCAGGAGTCGCGCTGGACGCGGACACCCCCGACTACAAGTCGGTCGCGTGCGACACCTGCCACGGCCACGAAGGCCTCGACGCCGCCCACGCCGGCGACCTCACGGCAGCTCACGAGGCCGCCGACAGCGCCGGGTGCGCGAACAGCGGCGTGGGCTGCCACCCCACCGCCGACCTCTCGCTCGTGGGCGGCACGGCCCCGAACCCCGGCCTGCACGCTGCGTGCATCCGCTGCCACGCCGCGAGCCCCGGTGACGGCAACGTCGCCTGGGACCCGAATGCCAAGTCGTGCGGCGAGGGCCGCGCATGCCACGGCAGCGCCGGCGCCTACTCCCCCGCGACCGACATCCACGCCGGCGGCGCATCGCGCGTCGACGGTCGCGACTCGCTTCACGACGCGGGCGGTGCGGTCCTGGCGGCCACGTTCACCGACGACGCGAGCGGCCTGACCGTCGCGTGCGGAAGCTGCCACGGCAAGGTCCTGGGGACCGAACACACCCGCGCCAACTCGGCCATCGCGAGCGGCACCGACACGGTCTGCACGCGCTGCCACAACGCGAACGCGGCAGCCGGTGGCGTGGTCAAGCGCGACTGGCAGGACAGCGGCAACGCCTCGGCCTGCGCCGACTGTCACGGCAAGGGTGGCGCGCCCGCCGCGCACGGCGCGATCGCCACGGCGCACAGCGGCGGCGAGCTCACCGGCTCCGGCGTCCTCGAGGCCGGTGCGTGCCAAGGCGCGGGGTGCCACGATACGGCCGACCTGCGCGTGCTGCACAAGACGTCGGGCTGCGCGACCAGCGGCTGCCACCAGTCCACCGGCGACATCCGCGGGCTCGGGATCACGACGTGCGGCGGGGACAACCCCGAGCGCAGCTGCCACGCGGGCTACTCCGCGAGCGCGGGGCACGCCGACACGGGCGCGCACAAGGGCACCGAGCTCAACCTCGCCGGCGATCCCTCACCCGGCTTTTGCGCGACCGCGGGCTGTCACACCTCGACCGACCTCAAGAAGGTGCACGGAGCCAACGGTTGCGGCGTCGAGGGCTGTCACTCGACCAAGGGCGTCATCGGCGCCACGTCGTGCGGCGGCACCAAGAGCGCGACCTCCTGCCACGCGGGCTTCTCGGCCGGCGAGCACTTCTACGACCACTCCGCGGACCTCACGGGTACCGTCAACGACATCACCTACGGGCCGGGCACCAACACCGGGTGCTTTGGGTGCCACAACCCCGACCTGATCACGGAGCACACCGCGACGTCCGGTTCGCCCATCGCGGGCGGCTCGGCGAGCAACTGCCGCGTGTGCCACTACGACTCGTCGGATGCGGGCAGCGGCGACTACGCCGACCTGCCGGCCGTGACTTCTGCGCTCAAGGCCAAGGACCGCCGGTGCGTCTCGTGCCACAAGAGCGGCACGAGCGAGCCGGATGCGAGCGCCGCGGCCTCGCCGCACAAGCGCACCTCCGACAAGACGCCGCTGCCGGTCGGCTCGGTGTGGGCCGACCCGTTCGCGGAGTGGAAGGCCGCCTTCGAGTCGCCCATGGGCGGCGGCCACAACGCGTTGCCCGCCGATCTCGTCGGCGCCAGCGTCTCGCGGCTCTTCCCGCTCACGTCCTACGAGGTCAGCGGCACCACGTTCACGTGGGCATTGCCGCCCAACAGCGGCGACACGCTGTGGTTGCGTGCGAGCGCCTTCCCGGGACAGAGCGTCGACACGACCGAGGGCATCCGGCACCTGACCGTGGGCTGCTCGGACTGCCACGTGATGTCGGCGGCGATGGCCGGCCCGCACGGTGCGGCGGTCAAGGTCCTCATCGACCCGGCGTACAGCCAGACCGAGTACTCCAACCCGACGCGCGCGCTGTCCTCGCAGTTCGCGGAGACGGGCGCCAACCGCGTCATCTGCATGAAGTGCCACAACCTCGAGGTCGGCTCGGTGCCGGGCACGAGCACGCCGGGCGGCAGCCCTGTGCACGCCAAGCACGCGCAGCACCTCGGCTTCCCCTCGTATCACCCGCTTCGCTACGGCGAGAAGTGCATCGACTGCCACGTGCGCATCCCGCACGCCTGGCGCAACCCGCGCCTGCTCGTACGCACGGTGGGCACCGACGGCATCCCCGCGGACACGTACCCCTACATCCAGAAGGGCTATGACGGACTCGCGGGCATCAGGTTGCGCGACTTCACCGCCCCGGATGATCTCGGCAAGGAGTCGTGCGCGACGGGCGGCTGTCATGGCTATCACGACGACAAGACGCACCCGATGCCGGAAGACATTCCGGGGGCCGCGTACTGGCCGTAGGAGGGATCTACCGGGCGAGCGGACTCAAGACGAGGTCCGGCTCGCCCGAAAGCATATAGGTGGGGACGGGACGCTATGCAGGTGATGGGAGTCGTTATGGCACGAAGTAGAGTTGGCCTCCTCGTGGTGGCGATCGCGGCTGCGGCCGTGCTCGCGGCGCCGGGTGCGGCCTTTGGCGCCAATGCCTACGGGCAGACGTTCGCAGGCAAGGCCAACTGCCTGAGCTGCCACGGGGCAACGAGTGGCCGCTGGCAGGTCGGCACGTATGGCAACACGATGCACGCCCGCATGGTCACCGACGTGCAGGAGACGACGTCTGCGCTCGAGCCGACGTCGGCCGCGATGTGGCCGTCGCCAAGCGTTGGCACCGGCCTGCGCTTCGCCGCAAGCGAGATCAAGTGGATGCTCGGCGGACCGGGGTGGCTCAAGGAGTACGTCACGGTCTACAAGAACGACAAGCCCTACACCCTTGCGAGCGGTCAGGTCATGAACCCCGTGGCCGGCCCCGCTGACGACTACCTCACGATCAACGGCGCCGAGTGGGACCCGGTGGGCAAGCTCTGGGAGCTTCCCGCGCCCGCGAGCGTGCGCCTGTACTTCCAGAGCTGCGGCGGCTGCCACCACCTCGGCGTCACGCGCCCCGGCTACGGGACCTACACGCTCCCCAACGGCGGGACGATGACCCACAGCACGGAGACGACCGTCAGCGGCGTGGGCATCCAGTGCGAGAACTGCCACGGCACCGGTAAGGCCGGCACGAGCCACTGGACCTCGAACGTCGACATCGTGCGCACCAAGCAGGTGCTCAAGAGCCAGACGTGCGGCCAGTGCCACGTCAACGGCACCGCCAAGGGCGAGAAGAACTACAACAACGGCACCTTCTCGAGCCCCAACGGTTTCACCACCGACAAGAACCTCGAGGACTTCTTCAACATCACCGGCATCAACTACATGCGCACGTCGCCGGCGTCGCCGACGATGAACATCCCCGCCAGCGACACCAAGTTCTATCCCAACGGCATGAACAAGAGCATGAACCACAACTACTACAACGAGTGGTTGCTCACCCCGCACGCCCGCTCGCTCAAGTACCGCAACGGCGAGTTCTGGAGCCCCAACGCGCAGGACAGCTGCCTGCAGTGCCACTCCGGCGAGGGCTACCTCAACCGCATCGGCTACGGCGCCGACGGCCCCAACGACATCGCGTTGGGCGGCTCGAGCCTCGCCAGCGACACGCTCAACGTCGAGTGCGGCGTCTGCCACGAGATGCACGGCAAGGACGGGACGCCTGCGGGCCTTCGCATGAAGGGCGACGAGCTGTGCGGCTCGTGCCACAACATGATGCTCGAGGAGGGCACCGAGCTCGAGCCGGGCGCCTACGCGGTCCACACCCAGCGCGAGATGCGTGAGGGCTACGGCCTCATCGGCGTCGCCGAGCCCGCGAAGCGCTTCATGGGCGACACCGAGTGCCCCGCGTGCCACATGCCCTCCCCCCGCATCGACCGGCCGAGCCACAGCTTCATCCCGATGACCCCGCAGATGGCCATCGACTGGAACGTGCGCGCTGGCGGCGACTCGTGCACCGGCTGCCACCCGTCCAAGAGCCTCACCACGCTTGCGGCCGACATGGCCGAGTGGAAGACCGACCTGACCGACAAGGCCGCCGAGGCGACCGCGTCGATCGCCGCCGCTCGCACCCGCGAATCGGCCGGCACCGATGCCGCCACGCGCCTGCTCGCCGCCGCCCAGACCAACGTCGACTTCGTTCTCGCCGACGAGAGCAACGGCGCGCACAACTACCCCTACGCCGCCGCGGGACTCGACAAGGCCGACTACTTCGCCCGCGCTGCGGGTGCCTCGTTCACGCGCTTCGGCGCCACTGAGTACTACGCGCCCATGGCGATCTCGACGCTGTACGGCACGCTCGTGATGGGCGACGGGACCGCGGCCGCCGGCGAGAAGGTCGTCATCGAGGCCCTGCCGGCAGGCGCCACCACCTGGACCAAGCTGGGCACCGTGACCGTCGGCGACGACGGCGACATCGCCTACACCGTGAGCCCGACGGGCACCACGAGCTATCGCGCCCGCTTCATCCCGCTCGACGACGAGGCGGCCATCGTCTCGCCGCTCGGCACGGTCACGATGGGGACCACGACGACCATCCGGCTGTCCTCTCGCTCTTTCGGCCTCGGCCGGGAGACGACGGTGATCGGCACCGTCTCCCCCGCTCACGCGGGCTCCTCGGTGACGATCCGCTACAAGCTTGGCAACACCGGCAAGTGGACCACGCTCGCGACCAAGACGCTTTCCGATGACAGCGACTACTCGTACACGTGGAAGCCGGCCGCCAAAGGCACCTACTACATCCGCACCACGTTCGGCGGCGACACGAGCCACGCCGGCTCCACTTCCGTGAGCGTCCCGGTACGCGTGTACTAGCCCGCGAAACTGAGCACGAGTGATTGACACGGCACCCGCCGTTAAGGTGTAGTTATCTGTATCTGGTGCGTCGGACGGGATCCGACGCTGGAGAGGGGACTGGATGAAGAACATGTCGATCAGGACGAAGATCCTTTCGGGGGTCGTCCTGGTGAACCTCATTGGCATGATTGTGGTCGGTGTGTATCTGCACCAGTCGTATTCCGGCGGTCTCGACGTCGCCGCTCAGAAGTCGGCGACCGTTGACGTCGCCCTCTGGAACGAGATGCAGTCCCTCGCGACCGACGAGTACGGTCCCCCCACGAACATCGAGGCGGCCAAGAAGTACGTCGAGGACATGAAGGCGATCACGGGCGCCGACTACGGCGTCATGCTCGACAAGACGGCGCTCCCCAAAGAGGAGTACGCCAAGCAGCTCGAGGCGGCAGGTCTTCCGGACAACTACGACGAGCGCGAGACCTACGTGCTCCTCGCGTCGACCGACGCCGCTATCGCCGAGGAGATGCAGCTCCAGGCCACGCCGGACTCGATCCCCGAGATCGGCAAGGTCGTCGGCGTTGAGAACGGCGCGTGCTCCAAGACGTGTCACGGTGCCGTGTCCGGCTCAGGCGACTTCTGGAAGGTCCGCTGGTCCAAGGACTCGATCAGCCGCGCGCACGTCGTGTTCCCGATCGTGGGCGCCAACGGTCAGACCCTCGGCGTCGTCTACGGCATCGACAACATCGCCGCCGCGGCCGATGCCGCGCGCAAGTCGCTCGTCCAGACGCTGCTCGTGATCGTTGGCGGACTGGTCATCGCCACGATCGTCATCGCGCTGATGCTCAACGCGCTGATCTTCAAGCGTCTCGACCGCATGATGTCGAGCATGGAGGAGATCTCTCTGCGGATTGCCGGCGGCGACTTCGACGCCCATTTCCAGCCGGATGGCAGCAACGACGAGATCGGCAAGTTCGAGCAGTTCTTCGCCCGCTTCCTCGATCTGATGTCGGGCACGCTCAAGTCGCTGGTCGGTCGCGGCTAGCGCTCCCCTTCTCGATCGATCGCGAGGCCCGTGCCCCCACAGGGAGCACGGGCCTCGTCGTTTCCCGACGCGACGGTTAGCGCGATAGCGGGTACAGTGTGTGAGGCATATCCGCCACACGGCACAGGAGGAACCACCAATGGCTCCCAAAGACGGTGACAAGGTACGCGTGCACTACAAGGGCACGCTGAACGACGGTTCGTTGTTCGACAGCAGTGAGGGCCGCGACGCGCTCGAGTTCGAGGTGGGCGCAGGCCAGGTCATCCCGGGCTTCGACGCCGCGGTGCGCGACCTCGAGGTCGGCGGCTCCACGACCGTGACCATCCCCTGCGACGAGGCCTACGGCGAGCGCGTCGAAGAGGCCGTGCAGCAGGTCCCGCTCGACGCGTTCGGCGACCAGGCACCGCAGGCCGGCTGGGCGGTCGAGATGCAGGCGCCGGACGGTCAGCGCCTCGCCGCGATCGTCACGGAGGTCGGCGACGAGGAGGCCACGCTCGACTTCAACCATCCGCTCGCGGGCCAGGACCTCACCTTCGAGATCGAGCTGGTCGAGATCGTCGGCGGAGGCAGCGGCATCCTGCTGCCGTAGCTCCAGCACCACGCCCAAGAACAAGAAACGGCCCCGGGAAACCGGGGCCGTTTTCATTGCTGTGGTGCGGGTGAGAGGAGTTGAACCTCCACGGGGTTGCCCCCACATGGACCTGAACCATGCGCGTCTGCCATTCCGCCACACCCGCGTAGCGAGAACGAATGGTACCACAGGGGTGCGGCAGGGTGAATACGCTGAATCGGG